>CALBPW010000284.1 GCA_937899145.1 uncultured Bacteroidota bacterium | reverse complement strand
ATTTAAGTCTGGTTGGTTTTTGTTATTCATGGTAGTTTAGAGGTCTCTAAATACAATAAGAAAAGGCATGCCTGCCGATGCTGGTGACCGATTCGGGGATGGTCACTTGGGTGAGGTTGTGGTTGTAAGCGAAACAGTAATCGTGCAGTGCAGTCACTGTGCTGGGAATCTCGAACGTGGTGGCGGGCGCTGCAGGCGGATACTCATAGAGCATGGTCGGGTCCTTGGTGTAGAGTACACCGTCCACGGCTTTGAAGTGGGGATTCAGCGAACTGCACGTGTAGTAAGAGATGTTGTAGCACTGCATGAACGCATTGTATGCGATGTCGGCAAGGTTGCGCGGCACATGGAACTGGGTGAAGCCATAGCACCCCCAAAAGGCAAATTTGTCAATTGAAACAGAAAATATTATTTTCAAGTCCAATCCGGATTTCCTCATCGCTTTTGCCAACGCCCGCAAAAGCAATTTTTTGTGGGTCGATACCAGCGGCAATGCTTTGTTTAATCTCGTTCCCGCTAACGCAGTCGGTGCCAAGTCCCGCCTCTTTTATGCGGCGCAAAATATTGATGTTGCCATTTGCCTTAACCGCATAATGCACATGGTATCCGTAGTGGTCAGCAAGCGATTTTACGGTTTCAATTGTGCGGTCGAGCAATTGTACGTCGTACCAATAAAATGGCGTTTTCAGTCTCTCAAATTGTTTCAAATCAAAATTCATCGCCTTTTATTTTTCGTCGGTAAATATGCTGTGGCTCAAATTGTTAAGAGCTTGGCTCTTGTATTCTGATTTTACTAAAACCGATACGTTGAAATTGCTTCCGCCGTATGAAATCATGCGAATTGGAATATCGTTTAAAGCTGATAGAATTGTACCGCCAAACCCTTTCGAGTTTGAGTGTAAATCGCCTACAACACAAATAATTACATAATCGCTTTCGGCTTCAACGGTGCCGTATTTGTGCAATTCTTTAACAATTGGTTCAAGGTTTTTGGTGTTGTCGATGGTTACCGAAACGCCAACTTCCGATGTTGTAATCATATCGATTGATGTTTCGTAAGTTTCAAAAATTTCGAACACTTTGCGCAAGAAACCATGAGCCATCAGCATCCGGTCGCTCTTAATTTTGATGGCTGTAATGCCGTCTTTTGCGGCAATGGCGCGGATTGGCACTTTTGGAACATCTTTTTTGATAATTGTACCCAAAGCCGATGGCTCCAAAGTATTTTTTATGCGGACAGGAATGTTTGCCAGTTTGGCTGGCATTACGCATGTCGGGTGCAGGATTTTTGCTCCAAAATATGCAAGTTCGGCAGCTTCGTCAAACGATAGTTCAGGAATTGAGTGCGTGTGTTCAACAATTCGCGGGTCGTTGGTGTGCATACCGTCAATGTCAGTCCAGATTACAATTTCCTCAGCATTTACGGCTGCGCCAATGATAGATGCTGAATAGTCAGAACCACCGCGTTGAAGATTGTCGATGTTGCCCATTGCGTTGCGGCAGATAAATCCTTGTGTAATAATCAGATAATAATCGCCACATTGTTTAAGTTCGCGTTGCAGATTTTCACGGATATAGTAATCGTCGGGTTCGCCGCTTTTATCGATGCGCATAAAGTTTAGTGCCGAAATCAGGTTCGATTTGCGACCAATTTCCTGCAGGTGGTAGTTCATCAGTGCGGTTGAGATGAGTTCGCCTTGCGCAAGGATTTCTTTCTCCTCAAACATTGTGAACATATCGCGGGCAAACGAGCGGATATGGCTGAAATGGCTTTTTATCAATTCAAGACCTAACTCTTTGTATTTCTGTGTTGTAAACAGTTCGTCAACTACACCAAAGTATTTTTGTTCAAGTTGGTTGATTTTTTCATTTGCGCCATCAAAATTCTTCTTATACAGATAGTTGGCTATTTCGACCAATGCGTTTGTTGTTCCCGACATTGCCGATAACACTACAATTTTTGGTTTCCCGTCGTCAATCAAGCGGGCTACTTCTCTAATGCGTTCAGGCGAGCCAACTGAGGTGCCGCCAAATTTCATCACTTGCACGATACTAAATATTTTAAAGTTTCTTAAAAATGGAAAAGGCCGAATGTTCATCTCGACCTTCGGTTGTTTTTAGTTTCTCTTTTTTGTTTGCTAATGCTTTACTGGTATTGATATAAAATATTGATATTTAATATTTTATATCTAAAAATATTTTCCAGTTTAACTTTGGCAAACATTGCCACAAATATATTTAGTTTTTGATTTTGGAAGATTGCATTAAAGCAAATAGTTGATTTTACGAAATTTACTTATGTCTGTAATTTAAAATCGGGAAAATCTTTGATTTATAATCGGTTACGTTTTTTGGTAAATACTGTTTTTCTGTCCATCTGAAAATTTTGTTTGCATTGATAGTAGAATTGCAACTACAAAGAACAAACTTGCGCTAAATCGGTTTAACATCGATTCAAGCATCATATTGAGTGTTATGAGTAGTAGGCAGCAGCAAAGTAAATAGTTGCGGTATTTGATGGCTGATATGAGTGCTAAAATTAAGATTGTCAGCAATAAAAATCCTCCAAAGACGCCTGTCGTAGCAAAGGTTTCGATGTATTGGTTGTGCTGGTCGTAACCTTTTTGGTACGCTTCGTCAATGCCGTCAAATTGATATTCGGAACGTAATACATTTTTGTAATCGCCTATACCGCAGCCTGTTATCCAATATTGCCGTAGCAGTTTAATGCCTGTTTCCCACATCTGAAATCTGATGTTCACATTCTCAAGATTTTGTGGGTGATGAATGACATAGCCATTGTCCATAACTATGTCTTCTTCAGTAATATAGCTTGTTACTTGCTTTGATAAATTGAGTACGCGATAGTTGTAGTTTTGAAAAATCCAAAATAACCCGGTTACTGCGATTAGCATAATTATGCTGTGAATCAGCTTTTTAAATCGCAAATAGAAGACCAAAACCGAAAAGTATAATACGGCAAAAAGCGCGTAAACATTGGTGCGTGACGATAGTAGGAAAATCATCAATATGCACAATGCGACGCCTAAGTAAATTGGCCAGCGGCGATGTATAGAACGGAAAAGCAGTTCCCAGACGAGTATGGCAAGTGTAAAAACCATGCACATTGCGAAAGTGTTGGTATATAGGAAGATAGATAGATGTGTGTATACAAATTGGTTTCGGAATCCGATGTAAGGATTGAAAACCAATGAACCGTCGATGATGTAGAATGAACGCACAAGTGCTGCTACAAGGCAGATGAGTGATGATGCGACTGCCCCAAGAACAAAAAATCTTAAAAGCGGTATGTGGTTGTTTTTCAGTTGTTTTTGATATAAAGATGCCATTAGCGGAATAATTGCAAATGGCAAAAACGATTGTAGATTGGTCAATCCTTCGGCTTTGTCAAACGAAAATAGAATGCTGATGGCGTTTATAGCAAAAAAAAGCAGCATGGCAATTTCGGTTAGACTAAGCAGTTTGTCAGATTCTTTTATGGCTGATTTTGAGGCGATTATGCCGCATATTGTCCATGTCAATAGTGCTATCATACTGCACCATTGGTAGAATGTGATTGAAAATATTAATAGAAATGTAAGTATTGCAAAAAGCCTGAATTGCTTATTCATAGTAAATTATCTTTTGGGAATTGTGAAAATACCGATAAATGAACCTACGCCATACGATATGTGTAAAACAATGAATGACATAAGTAAGTGTTTTATTTTTAACGATTTATGGTTGCTTTTAAGTTGTAAACTTGCTATTGTAATAAAGATTAGATAGGCAAATGCTGAACAAACTGAAATAAGCGCTAACGGGCAAAAAAGTGTAGCAACAATTAGTGGCAAAATTATTGAGAGTACAAAAAGCATTGGTACAAAATGCCGGAGTGAAAATGTTGATAGTGAGTTAGTTATTTTAACAGTCAATACATTCCATAAACCATTTGAATAGCTGTTTTTGGCTAATGCGCTAAAAGTTGCTCTGGCGTAGTAAGTGCAAAGTTCGTCGGGCAATAAGTAGATGCCGCCACCGCTGTTGGTTATGCGGCTGTTAAATTCAATATCTTGATTGCGAACAAGCCTCTCGTTGAACAGTCCAAAACGCTCAAAAATTTGCCGTGGATAGCAGCCAAATGGCACGGTATCAGTCTTTTGTACTTCGTCAATTCCAACTCTAAACGACGAATTTCCCACTCCAAACCGACTGCTCAAAACGTTTTTTATGGCTAACGATTTGGGTGTCAATTCTTTAACATCGGTTTTGCAAACACAGCCAACATTGTCAGCATTGAGTTTCAGTAAGTTACTTACTAATGTTGAAATATAATTTGGTGCGTAAATGGTGTGCATATCAAGCCGAATGATAATTTCGCCTATCGATTTCTGAATACCAATATTTAGCGCAGTTGGAACTATAAATTTTTGATTGTCAATAATTTTGATAAAATCGTATTTTGCTGAATAGTTGTTTAGGATTTCTCGTGTGCCATCGGTGCTCATGCCGTCAACAATCAGCACTTCCATTTGGCTGTGTGGGTAATCTTGCTTGAGAATAGACTCAATGCAGTCGGCAGCATTAGCCGACTCGTTGCGGCATGGTATTATAACTGAAACAGTTTTCATATTTTAATTGCATTGAGCCAATCGCTTGCTTTCTTTTGCCAGCTAAATGCTGAAAAATCAATTTTTTGTATATCCAAAAGCAAGTTTTCCCGATTTTTTAAAGCCATTTCTAATTTGGCGGCAATATCGGAAACATTGTTGGAATTTGCGGCATATCCAACCTGTAAATTATTATTAACTTTGTCAAATCCTTGATTTTCAGTATAAATGATAGGCAAACCTTGTGTAAGTGCCTCTAAGTAAACTAAACCGAATGTTTCAGAGTGTGATACCATTGCAAAAACTGCATTTTGACGGAAAATTCCGATTAGTTTTTGTTTGTCGTAAATTGCACCATGGAATTTTATCCAACTTTGATTATCAGATATTTGGCTGAGAATTTCTTGCTCACAATCCCCACCTCCGCCAACTAAATCTAATGTTAAGTCGGGCATTGTTGATTTTAATTTTTTGCAAGCCTCAATCAGTCTTCCAACATTTTTGTTGCGGTCGAAAATGCCAACATAAAGTACAGAATTTGGTATTCTGCTTTTAGTATCAAAGTACTGATTATCAATCCAAATTTGGTCGATTCCGTTTGTGATTAGCAGCGATTTCTGTTTCAGAATATTTGCAATGGAGCAAAAAACGTGCGATTGCAAGGTTTGTCGCATGTGCGATGGCGAAACAAAAATCACGCGTTTTGCGTTCGCAATTATCTGACGTCCAAGTGAATATAGATGTGGCATGTGTTGTAGATAGAGGTTGGCATCGGTGCCGCGGACGACAACAACGTATGGGATTTTAAATTTTTTCCATAGTTTGAGTGCCGCCGCGCCATCTGAAAATAGTGTGCTTGCCACTATCAAATCAGTGTTTTTAACATCAATATTCTGGTGCAGCAGTTTCAGTTTTTGTGCTATTTTGTATGGGAAAAACGTTCGGTATATCAATAAGTTACCTTTAAATTGTGCTTGTTTAAGTTCGTAATTGATATTGTTGTATGTCGGTCGCAAATCGCGCAGTGGATAGTTTGGACGCTCGATGTTTAAAAGTGTGATTTTCAGTTTATTATCGGTATTGGCAAGCGCTTCGCACAAATTGTGGTGGACGCGCGAACCTATATAATCTTCTGTTAGATATAACATATTCATAATCAATCTGATATACTTTTTTCGTATTCGCGAATTGTTACCAATGTCATAATACCAACAATTGAGTAGCTAACAAGTTCGATTACAAGGTAATATCGCAAAAAACTATAAATGTTGCTGGCTGGTACAAGTGCAAGGCTCAGAATCATAAGGAAATAGATTATCTGCCAAACCGATAATCGTCCTATTTTTTCAAATGCTGTAAATACCATATTGAATGGTGAAATTACAAATTTGAAAGAGAACGCCCAAACCATTATGCGTACGTAACTGCCTGATTCGCGCCAAGTTTCACCAAAAACTATTGCAAAAAGCGATGGTGCTAATAGATAAGCAATCAGGGCAAAAGCAACGGCTAATGTGGCAAGCAGTGTGGCTGTTTTCAGAAAATCAGGTTTTATCGATTCGCGCTTGTTGCGTAATTCGCTAAAGCGTTGCACAAGCACTTGTCCCATCGAGGTTGTAACAAGCGATAGCGGCATTATCATTAGCATGCGCGCAAGGTCGAAAAGACCTGTTGTTTGCTCGTCGAAGAGGCGATTGATGAAGATGGTTGGCAATAGCAAGCTGAGCGCGTTAAGAAAGGCGGCGAAACTATTTTTTAGAGGGAAACTGCGGTACTCGTATGCCACGCTGCGCATTGTTTGCCACGATATTTTTAATTTGCCAACAAACTTATGCACTTTGTAGCCTGCCGCCATTGCGTTTACGCCTTGCCCAACAATATCGCCCCAAACAAGTCCTGTTTGTGCGCCGCAAATGCCGGATAATGTTTGTGTTACACCTTCTGCTATGCGCCGTTCTACTTTATTTGAAGCCGATAGTTTGAATTGTTTAAGTCGTATTAAATAGTAGTTAAGTGCCTGATATACTGAAAGAAGTAATAATGATAATGGCACAAAACGCAACCAATTTTCATATTCATCGGGGAAATTAACCAATTGCATAAATGGTTGCTTGAAAAATGTTAGCAATGCGAGCGATAACAGGCTGACAATCATTCCAATAACGAATGAAAGGTAAAGTAGATTATAGGCTCTGGTTTCGTCGGTAGGCAAGATTATGGTTTGCTCATATCGCATTGATGAGATGACTGCTAAAATGCCCACAATGCTCATGTAAACGGCAAATGCGCCAAAATCGGCAGGCGAGAAAATGCGGCGCAAAACGAGTTGGAAAACAATGATAAGTACTTGAGCTACAGCTGTTCCTGTAATCAGATAGCTTGTGTTTCTCACAATCACATTTCCCGACAACCGTTTTAATAAGTTCATTTTGCTTCCTGATGGATAATTTATTTGTTTATAATAAGTTGTGAGGTCTTGCAGCCTTCCTTTGTTTTAATTTCGACAATGTATAACCCCGATTGTAACTTTGATATGTTGATGTTGTTATTTTCGTTATAATCAGCAAATTCCATCAATTTCATTCCAAATGAATTATATATTGTAACTTGGCAATTCTTAACTCCTTGAATTACAATTGAATTTGATGCCGGGTTTGGAAAAATGTTGATTGAATTTTTTGTTTCAATTTTATCTTTTTCAATGTCAGTGTATCCTCTAATCACTTGAGTTTCACCGCGATGATACATTCCGCAGTAGTATTGGTTGTAATTGTACGAGCCTGCCCAACCGTTTTTGCCATCGGGCGAAAATGCCAATGCTGTATATTGTGCTATATCTTTGTAAAAATCAGCGAAATCAGTAAAAGTTTCGCCGTCGTTGGTGCTGTACGATAGTCCTATATATTCGGTTTCGGAACTGCTATACTGGCCAGCTGAAACTAATGTGTCGGTGCCCGGAATGTAGGCTATGGCTGACGGGTAGAAGTTACTTTGTGAGCCGAGCGATTGCCATGAGTTGCCGCCATCGGTGGTGCGGCAGGCTGCAAAATTGTCGTTGTCGTATCCTTTTATAACGCCAAAGTCCTCGCTTTTGAAAGCCATTATAAATAAGTTGGTTAGCGGAGTTTGTGTTGCCGTCCATGATGCTCCGCGATTTGTCGATTTAAACAACCTTCCTTTGTTTGTGCTGAAATAAATGACATCGCCATAAACCGCATAGTAAGCCACTTCGCCTTGTTCTCCCGACAAATTGGATGGTATATTCGATTTCGATACGCGGATCCAATTGTCGCCGCCATCGGTTGTGGTATAAATTTCGAAGTAGCCGCCATTGGGGTCGCCAATGCAGACACCATTGTTTGCGTCCCAAAAATGAATGATGTTTGGAAACGCTTTGCTGCCGCTGAACGATGCTGATGATTGAACCTCCCACGAAGCTCCGCCATTGCTTGTGTGTACAATTTTTCCGCTACTTAGCGAGCGCGTGTTGGTGCATAAATGAACAGCAGCCCAAGCCTCGTATGCACTAATTGCGCAAATCATTGATATTGAGTAATTTTTGTAGCCTGAGATTTTTATTGTACCCGTCGCCCACGATTCTCCGCCATCGGTTGTGCGGCAATAGTCCATGCATTGCCCATAACTGTAGATGCCATCGTAAGCCGATGCCCATGCAGTCAAATTGTCGGCGGCTGATATGTTGCCAATGCCGCGCCATGCTGTTTCAAAGCCAGATGCTTGTTGCGTCCACATTAACGGGACATCGTCGGCTGGCTCTATACCTGTAATTGCCGATATTCCAGAATTGAAAAGCGCACCTTCGAGCACCATATTACTGGGAGCAAAATACCCATTGTAATCGCCGTCCCAGCCCCAATTGACATGCAAATAATCATTTTTGTCGTAGCCATCAACAACCCAAGCGTGTCCCGATGAATCTTTGGTTGAGCCGGAATATAAAACAGGTCGTTTGTTGTCAATCTCGCTTTTTATTAGCGAAATCCATTCTTCAGCTGTATAATTGGTTGCCTCACAAACTTTTATGGTTTTATGGTTGTATTTGAAATAGCCACATAATGCCATCGGAACCTCAATATCGAATGCGCCTGAACCATCTTTTGTGTACGACATATTTACCGATACACCGGCATGATAGAGCATTTGTTGCAGCGCTTGTTTTTCGGCTGTTGTGCTTCGGCTACGCAGACGGTCGGGCATCAAATCCCAATTGTAGGTTGTGGCTCCAAAATTTGCAAATTGCTGACCATAAGTCGGCTCTTCGTAGGGTGTGTATTTGTGCCAACCGCGGCCGTTTTTCGGCCATTTGTGGTAGCGCATTATTTGCCCCATTGCTACTGCTACGCAGCCAACATACGAGGGGCACGAGTCGTTGTAACTGCCTGTTTGTCCCCATATTGAGGTGATTAGTGGCTCTGCGGTTTCTGTTAAAGAGTTAGCGTCTAACGAATCGGTTGATACTGAATTGGTTGCGCTTGAATCGGCTTCTAATAATTGCCATGCGCGAATGGCATTTTTGCCACGTTGGGCAGTTTTTTTCTTTAGCGTGATTATTTCTTTATACCGGTTTAGTTGATTATTAAATGCCACATTTTCAGTAATATCGCCAGTGCTTGACGTTTTTGAATATCCCAAAATGGGCATAACGGCATCATCGGCAGCAATAATCGCGAATCCTCCATCGGGGTTGGTGAAGATGTAAAGTAGTGTGTCACAATTGTTTACAGCAATATGTTTTAGGCATAATGGCGATGTCGATTTTAAAGTGCCTCTACCTAACACATTTTCAGCAATTTGCTGTGCAGTGGCTATTTTTATCGGATTTGCATAAGTCGATAAAAATAGTAGTGCTA
Source organism: uncultured Bacteroidota bacterium (assembly GCA_937899145.1). GTDB lineage: Bacteria > Bacteroidota > Bacteroidia > Bacteroidales > SZUA-534 > RUG13583. The sequence continues at coordinate 10,696 of CALBPW010000284.1, read as the reverse complement.
TGGTTGCTGTAATAAGTGTTTTTCTCATTGATTGTCAGTGTTTATCCCCAAAAAATGTATGCGACAATAATGGCTGCCAAAATGCTTGCCAAATCGGCTAATAGGCCACAAACGACGGCATGGCGGGTTTTGCTGATGCCAACGCTTCCAAAATAGACCGCCAAAATGTAGAAAGTGGTATCGGTTGAACCTTGAAAACAGCATGCCAAGCGACCTGCAAACGAGTCGGCTCCAAATGTGTTCATCGTGTCAATCATCATTCCGCGCGCTCCCGAGCCGCTCAATGGTTTCATAAATGCGGTTGGCAACGCGTCGACAAACTGAGTGTTGATGCCGATTAGCGAGAAAAACGAACTGATGCCGTGCATTAGGTAATCGAGTGCGCCCGATGTGCGGAAAACTCCAACTCCAACCAATATGGCTATCAGATAAGGAATTATTTTCACCGCTGTGCTAAATCCATCTTTTGCGCCTTCGATAAAGGCTTCATATACATTCACTTTCCGTCTGATTGCCAACAAAATAAACGATATTATTATCAGAAACAGAATGATGTTTGCAAATAGCGATGATTGCGTATTTACTTGTTTGCGAGGCAGTTGTACAAAATACCAAATCAATCCGCTTATTATCAGAGTGAAAAAGGCGGCGTATGCGATGAATACTTTATTGAATAGATTGATTTTCTGATAGATAGATACTGATAAAATGCCAGCAACGGTGCTAAAAAATGTGGCAATCAAAATCGGGATAAAAACATCGGAAGGGTCGGCGGCTCCCATTTGTGCGCGGTAAACCATTATGCTGACGGGAATTAGTGTCAGTCCTGAGGTGTTGAGCACCAGAAACATTATCATTGAGTTTGATGCGGTGTCTTTCTTTGGATTCAGTTCTTGCAGTTGGCTCATAGCCTTTAGCCCAAGCGGTGTGGCGGCATTGTCGACGCCAAGCATGTTTGCGGCTAAATTCATCATAATGGAGCCGTTAACAGGGTGATTAGCAGGAATTTCGGGGAAAAGCTTGTGAAAAAACGGACCAAACAATTTCGAGAATATTTGTATCATTCCACCTTTTTCGCCAATGCGCATAAGTCCAAGCCAAAGTGTCATCACTCCTGTCAAACCAAGTGAAATTTCGAAACCGGTTTTTGCCATTTCGAATGTGCTATTCACCATGGCTGAAAAAATTTCGGTGTCGCCAGCAAATATCATTCGTCCAAGTGCTGCCAAAAAGCCAATCAAGAAGAAACCGATCCAAATGTAATTGAGCGCCATTGTTAGGGATTAGAATTTTAGGTTGTTTTCAATTTTTATCAATTAACTGCCTGATAATGTTTCTCATTCGTTTGCCATTCCATTGCACAATGCCCGATTTTCGCATAAGAATGTTTCTGTCGGGGCTAATGATGAATGTAACAGGTAGTGTGTTTGCCGAAAGTTGTTGAGGATAGTTGTTAATGGCTTGGTATATAGGCATTTGTATTTTTTTGCGTTTTTGGAATTTTAAAATGTCCGACTTTTTTTCGTTGCTGATAAACAAGAAGTTGACATCATCGGCATAGTCGGCATAAAGTTTTTCGAATTGTCCCATTTCGGCAATACATGGAGCGCACCACGAAGCCCAATAGTTGATAATCAGTGGCTTGCCTAAAAAATCGGCAAATTGGCAGGTGTCACCATCAAGAGTGCGCAGTTGCCATTGTTCAACGTCAGCCTGTAGTGGAATTGGTTTTGCAAGTAGCGACGGCTGATAGATGAAAATTGTCGCTCGCAGCATAAGTGCCGTTGTGGCTTTCCGCGTTTGCGGTATCATTATAAATATCGCTAATATTACAACCGCAGCGTTGAATATCAAACCAAGTTTTGACTTGCGTGCAAGGTATTTTTCAAAAAATCTCATTGTCATAAAAATGTGCGGTCAAAAATAGCAAGAATAATGAGTAACAGTGCTAAAATGCTGAAAAGTTGACTTTATAGCGCAATTTTCAAACTTTTGTATTTTTGTTGAAAAAAACGATTATGAATTTGAGATATGCTATTGTGGGCACTGGCGCTATCGGTGGCTATTATGGCGGCAGATTGGCAAATGCAGGAAAAGAAGTGCATTTTTTGTTTAATACTGAATATGAGTATGTTAAGAATAATGGATTAAAAGTCGATTCTGTTGTAGGCGATTTTGTTGTAAATCCGATAAATGCTTATAAAGCAAGCATGGATATGCCAAAATGTGATGTTGTTTTGGTGGCATTGAAATCGACGCGTAACAATCAACTAAAACAAATTTTACCGCCATTGTTACATAACGATACTGTTATAGTGCTGATACAAAATGGATTAGGGCTTGAAGCACAGTTGGCGGCTGATTTCCCCAATCACACAATTGCTGGAGGAATGGCATTTATATGCTCATCGCGCATTGGGGTGGGGCATATCAATCACGCTGATTACGGAGCGTTAAATGTCGGTTTTTATCAGTTGCCAAAAATAACTGTACTACAACAAATCAGTTCGGATTTTGAGCAGGCGAAAGTGCCATTTGCCATTGCCGAAAATTTGAATGAGGCTCGTTGGCGCAAACTTGTTTGGAATATTCCATACAATGGACTTACAGTCGCTCTAAATACATCTACTGACAAATTGATGCAAAATGCTGATACTCGCGCACTTGTAACCGACCTTATGAATGAGGTTTTGGACGGAGCGGCTGCTTGTGGCGAAAAAATTGAACCCGAATTTGTGGATAAAATGCTATCAATGACCGATGCTATGAAGCCTTATGCGCCAAGTATGAAACTCGATTTTGATAATCATCGCACACTCGAAATTCAAGCTATCTACTCCAATCCGATTGCAACAGCCAAAGCTGCCGGTTGCTATATGCGCAAAACCGAAATGCTTGCGCAGGAACTGAAATTTTTAGATGGTGTTGGGTGTTAGATTATCAATCTTCTAAACTCTCAATGTGTATAAAAAAAGCCTTTCAGCAAAAGTTGAAAGGCTTTCTTTTTAATTTTAGTGTCTAATTACACTAATTTCAATTCTTTAAGAGTATCGACATTGCCACGAACAGATTTTGCGCTTGCAGCAAACTTTTCTTTTTCTTCAGCGTTAAGGTCAAGTTCAACAATTTTTTCGATACCATTTTTACCCAAGATAACAGGAACGCCAATGCAGATGTCCTTCTCGCCATATTCGCCTTCAAGTAGTACTGAGCAAGGAATCATCTTCTTTTGGTCGTGAATGATAGATTCAACAACGTAAGCTCCGGCAGCACCTGGCGCGTACCAAGCCGATGTGCCAAGCAACCCTGTAAGCGTCGCGCCTCCTACCATTGTCGATTTTACAACTTCATCAATTTTTTCAGCCGAAAGGAAGTTTGAAACAGGCATACCTTTGTACGTCGCGAAACGTGCCATAGGTATCATTGTGGTATCGCCATGACCGCCAATTACAAAGCCTTCAACCTCGTTGGCATTGCAACCAATGGCTTGCGAAAGGAAATATTTGAAACGAGAGCTATCCAAAGCGCCACCCATGCCGATAACACGGTTTTTTGGCAAACCAAGTGCTTTAAGTGCAAGGTATGTCATTGTGTCCATCGGGTTTGAAATGCAGACAATGATAGCGTTTGGTGAATATTTTAATACGTTTTCGGCAACACCTTTGACAATTCCCGCATTTACGCCAAGCAACTCTTCGCGAGTCATTCCGGGCTTACGAGGAATACCTGAAGTGATGACAACAGCATCGGAATTAGCTGTTTTTGAATAGTCGTTTGTGCAACCTGTTAAGCGAGTGTCAAAACCCAACAATTGAGCAGTTTGCATCATATCCATTGCTTTGCCTTCTGAAATGCCCTCTTTAATATCGAGCATTACAACTTCGTCGGCCACCTCATTAAATGCAAGAACATTGGCGCATGTTGCACCTACGTTACCTGCTCCTACTACTGTTACTTTACTCATGATTTGTATATTTTAACAAAAAACATTGTTTTAAAATGAACGGCAAAGATAATAATTACTAATTGGGTTTTCAATTTTTTTTCAATATTGAATTGTGCCAATTTATAAGGCGTAAATCAATTATCTTTGCGCAAAAAATCAGAATTATGGAAATTTTTTTCGGCTCGTTACTTTATATAATAGGTGAGATGTCGCCATACTTGTTGCTTGGTTTTTTGGTGGCAGGCGTGTTGCATGTGGCGGTTCCTAAAAGATTTTATACTAATTATTTATCCGATAGTAGTTTTAAATCGGTATTGATGGCGGCATTATTAGGTGTCCCGTTGCCACTCTGCTCATGTGGTGTGATACCAACTGCCGTTGGACTGCGTAACGAGCGAGCCTCGCGTGGCGCTGTGGCATCGTTCTTAATAGCGACACCGCAAACTGGCATCGACTCAATAATTGCAACATTTTCGTTGATGGGCTTGGCATTTGCAATTGTCCGTCCTGCAGCTGCTTTAATTACAGGTATTTGTGGTGGCGTGATTGTTAATGTTATGACGCGTCAGATGGTTGATACAGAAGTCGATAGCTGTAATTCCGCAACTCTAAAAACGGCAGAAAAACCTATTGTTTCAATTTTACGTTACGCATTTGTTGAGATGATGCAAAACATTGGTACACGATTACTTATCGGCTTGTTGCTTGCGGCACTAATTCAAGTTGGTGTTCCTGACAGCTTCTTCTTGCAATATGGCGACAAACCATTGTTGCAAATGCTTGTAATGCTGATAGTTGCTGTGCCGATGTACATTTGTTCGACTGGCAGCATTCCTGTTGCCGCCGCGCTGCTTGCCAAGGGATTGACACCCGGCGCCGCTTTTGTACTGCTGATGGCAGGCCCGGCTGTTAATTTCGGCTCGTTCTTAGTAATCAGAAAAACGATGGGATTGAAATTTACAATAATCTATATTTCAACTATAATTGCAGGAGCTGTCGGATTCGGTTTTTTATTGGATAATTTTGATGGTTTACTACAATTTACCGATGCCGCAAATCGGCATTGTTGCCCGTCGGAGACTGAGCAGATGTCTTGGTTTAAGATAGCGTGTAGTATCGTTCTTATCGTATGTTTATTAAATGTCTTTATTATGAGTATATTTAACAAATTTAAACGCAGCAAGGTTGCTGTCAGCGGAACTGTTTATAAAGTTGATGGTATGGCATGTAACCATTGCAAGGCTGCTGTAGAAACGGCCATTAGTAATATTGGTGGTATTAAATCGGTAACGGCCGATATTACCAATCAAACTGTTGTAATTGAGGGCGAGGCAAACGAAAACGATATTCGCCAAGCCGTTGAAAATGCGGGATTTAAGTTTAAAGGAAGAGTTTAAAATGAAGCGCAAGAAGTGAAAATTTCACTCCTTGCGCTTCTAAAATTAATACAAACTCGTCAATACCTAATTTAATAAGGTATAATCCAAAAATCCAGTTTGTAATCTTGGTATGGTACGCGGTATTGTGGTAAAGCCTGACCTCCCCATTCCGACCAACTGTCAACGCCTCCAACACCAGCTTGAATGGCGTCAATAAATAGATTTGTGAATTGCGATTTTGGCAATTGGTGCCAGTGTCGTTGATGTTTTTCAGTTCCCTCGTCAAGTGTTGATAAATCGTAATTTGACGCGCTCATTGTCAATGCGGTATCTGCAATAATCTTAATGCCATGCCCTCCGGCATTGTTAATCTTCCACCAGCGAATGCCTGTGCGTGTGCCTGTTTCTTGCGGACGCATATAGGCAAAAGCCAAATTATCGACAGTCGATTTGTAGATGCCAACATTTTGCGATTCGCAGCGGTCAGAGTAGTTTTCGACTGGTCCGCGCCCATAATATACGCATTGTTGCATATCGGCGGGCAATTGCATCATCATGCCAAAACGCAACATTTGCTTAATGGCAGCCGTTGTGTCGGCTTTCATTTGTTGGCGTATATGCAAACTGCCATCAGGCTTAAGACAATATGAAATTTCTAATTGAGCACCAACTTCAGGTATCGAATAGATATTCTCAACAACTGCGTCTTTTTTAGTAGAACCAGCTTTTGAATCTGCAGTATTAATAAGCGCAGCAGAACTTTCGCGTTTCAAAATCGGATTGCGCCATGCCGCCAATTTGTGTTGTAGGCTGGCTCCCATATCGTTGTCAGTAACCGCGCGCCAAAAGTTTGGCTTGATGGTTGCGCCTTCGCCTAATAAATTTCTGCCATTTACCACATAACTTGTCAAAAAACCGCTTGAATTATCGAATGTTACGGTAACTGTCAAGTTGCATATTTCAAGTGCTGAATCGTTTTTGTCGTTGATTCTTAGTGCGTTACCTTCAAAATTGGAAATTGTACTTTTTTTGCTGTTTCGAATTTTGAATTGGCGATGTGCAACTGTAAAGCCGGCAGGAATCAGAGTCTCGGCATTTTTTAGTTTAAAATCGATATTTAAAAACAGTTCGCCTTTATATCTCTCAATATCAATTGGTAACTTGATGTTTGCCGAATTTTGTGGAGCAATGTCAAGAGTGTTGATAGTGCCTGTTTGCATGGCTTTGCCATCTTCGAGTAATGTCCAATTGAGTTGATAATCAGATAAATTGTGGAAGAAATTTTCGTTGTAAACCGTTATTTCGCCTTGTTGCAAATTGTCGGGCTCAACCCAAATATTCTGGTAGAAATAGGCCACCTCAGCCACTTGCGGGCTTGGTTGGCGGTTTGGCGAGAAGATGCCGTTGCAGTTGAAATTATTGTCGGAGGCATCGTGAGTGTTAAAATCGCCACCGTATGCGTAAAACGGAGTACCTGCCGAGTCGTGCCAGTAGAGGGCTTGATCGGCAAAATCCCAAATAAAACCGCCTTGAAATTTTGGGTAGCGACGCGCAGCCTCCCAATATTCCTTAAATCCGCCGGTCGAGTTTCCCATTGCGTGGTTATACTCGCAGAGTATCAATGGTTTATTGCGATTGCTATCCTCAGCATAACGCGCACAATGCCATTGGCTCATATACATTGGACAAAAAATGTCGGAGTGCGTGCCAGTGGCGCCATCGGGCTCGTATTGCACGGGGCGGCTGTCTTGCGTTTTTATCCATTTGTATGCTTCCTCAAAATGTTGGCAGTTTTTTGTCTCGTTGCCAAGGCTCCAAATTATTACACTCGGGTGATTAAAATTGACGCTGATATTGTGCATGTTACGTTCCATTATCGGCTTACCGAATTGCGGTTTTGTTGACGCAGGGTCTGCTTCGTATAGAAAACCATGACTTTCGATATTCGCTTCGGCGCAAACGTAAATTCCGTACTCGTCGCACAAATCGTACCACATCGGGTCGTCGGTGTAATGGCAAGTGCGGACGGCGTTTATGTTATTTTGTTTCATCAAGGCGATGTCTTGCAACATTCGCTCTCGACTTATGACATAGCCGCCATCGGGGTCAAGTTCGTGTCGGTTAACACCTTTTATTAATATAGGTTTTCCATTAACAAGTAGCTGATTGCCAGATATTTCAACTTGTCTAAATCCTACTTTTTGCACAATATTGTCAGTTGATGTTTTTATCAAAAGAGTGTAAAGATATGGTATTTCAGCTGACCATGCATTTATACTATCGATTTGAATTTCAGTTTGTTGCGTGTGGATGATTTCTTTTCCATCGGCATTGAATAAAATGAAAGTCGGTTTTTCGCTTCCTGTCTTTTTTATTGATATTGAAAGTTTTCCGCTATTGCCGGCAATTGTAGTTGTAATGCGTACATCGCTGATGTGATTTTTCGTATTGCGGCAGTATAGATAACAATCGCGGGCCACACCGCTCAAACGCCAGAAATCTTGGTCTTCAAGGTAGCTGCCATCGCACCAGCGGAAAGTTTGAAAAGCAAGCAGATTCCCGCCTTTGTGCACAAAAGGCGTAATGTCGAACTCTGCGGCCATTTTCGAGTTCTCGGCATAACCGGCAAATTTTCCGTTCACCCAAAGATAGATATTGCTTGTTACGGAGCCGAAATGCGCAATAATTTGTTTGCCATTCCAAGTTGCAGGAATGTTGATAGTGCGCCGGTACGAGCCTACATGGTTGTCTTTGACAGGTACTTCGGGCGGGTTGTTTTGGAAGTGGCCGCGCCAAGCAAAACCGACATTGACATACACAGGGTCGCCATAGCCGTTAAGTTCCCATATAGCAGGAATCTGCAGTGTTTTCCATTGGGCGTCGTTGTAAGTGGTTTTGTAAAAATCGATGGGGCGTTCATCGGCATCGGCAACCCAATTAAATCTCCAATCGCCATTGAGCGACAAATAGTTATCTGATTCGCCCGGCATTTGAGTGAATGCTTTTTCTTCGGTTTCGAAACTAAAAAAACTTGTATGTGCTGGCAATCGATTGATTTCGTTTGTCTGCATATCGTGCCACTCGGTAAAAGTTGGCTTTTGCGCCACCAAAGCTAATGGCAGCAACATTAGAGGAGTCAAAAAAAGTTTCATAGTGTTGTTTTGTGTGTGTTATAAATTGTTGCAGATGTGCAATCTGCTCAATTTTGTAAAAGTAGTAATAATTTATCCAACTTTGATATGTCTGTAATTTACTAACGCTCCATGTTTCTTCCATTTTAATTATATCACCGAATTGAAACAGATTGATTTCCAACAAAAAACAGCAGGCGGCTGATAAATTTGGCGTATCTGCAATGAACCATTCGTAAATTTAGGTTTATCTCAAAATGTGGCATTTATAACTTGAATTCGTTCTATTTTAACTTTTCTAATTCATTTTTTATCTGCGATGAACTAATCCCTTGTGTGCGAGGTAGCCTAACAACTTCTTTTCCATTTTCCTGACACCAATTTAGTGCACGCTGAAAGCCCGCGTGTGTTTGGTCGTTACCAATAGCCCAAACATCAAAATCGATTTGGCTTATTATATCATCAACGTTTTTGTAGATAACTACTTCATCTACAATTTTTAAAGCTCTGATTAATTCAATACGTTGTTGGGTTGAATATAAGATATTCGCATCAGGTTTGTATTTTAGAATGTAATCGCTATCTTGTACAGCCACAATAAGATAACCGCCAAGTTTTTTGGCGTTTTCAAATAGTCGCAAGTGCCCAAGATGGAAATAGTCAAAAACGCCAACCGTAAATACTTTCTTCATTAATATATTTTTTAGTGTGCCAAAGCTAATTATTTTCGGAAATTGATTTTGAGTGATTTTTATATTTTCGCAATCTTAATTTTGATTTTTATGCAAGACAACCGACCGATTAGTGATGCTGGTTTGCGTCAAATGCAAAATGTTATGCTTAACATTTTGGCAACGTTTGATGCTATTTGCAAAGAGCATAATATAACTTACTATCTATCAGGCGGAACCATGCTTGGTGCTGTGCGGCATCAAGGTTTTATTCCTTGGGATGATGACGTGGATGTGGTGGTGCCCCGCACTGATTACGAAAAACTTTTGGCGCATGCTAAAGAATGGTTGCCAAATTTTTATGAATTGATAAATCCTGCAGAATATCCTGATTATCCGTATCAATTTGCCCGTATTCAGGATAATAGAACCACATATTTAATGATGCGGCAGTTTGATTTTGTAGGCGGTGTGCCGCTTGACGTTTTTCCGCTTGACGATATGCCAAAAAAGGGATTATTACGCCGGTGGCACTTTATGAAAATTCGATTTTATACAAAATCACTTTATTACGCGCTAATCAATCCGAACAAGCATGGTCGCGGATTGTATAGTCTGTTTATAAAAATAATGCACAAAATAGTGCCTCTAAATAAAGCGCATGCTAAACTTGATAAAATTCAGAAGGAATTTTTAGGAAAAGGAATGCCTTGCGTAACTAATCATTTTAATACAAAAGATAGCAACGTATTCCAACGCGATGTGTATGGAATACCTCAACGCATGAAATTTGAGACTATTGAAGTGAATGGAATGCAGCGGCCTCACGATTACCTGTTCTCATCGTATGGTGATTATATGACGCCGCCTAAAAAATTGCCGGAATTAAATTTCCGCTATCTTGATTTGAATACGCCATATAAAAATTTTGTTTCTAAAAGAATGTAACTGTTTGTGTTTTAATCGTATAATGTATATTGTCAAGTTAACTCCATATCGTGAAGGTTTAGGCCGAATTTTCCATCGACAAACCAAAAACCACACACTTATATCGTTAAATGGTAAGTATCGGTTTGTTATAAATGAGGAAGTTTCGAATCCTGATTTTTGGGTTGTTCAAGGTAAGGGATTGCGGGAGAAAACATCTTGCCATGTCGCTCCAGAAAACACTGTTTTTTTAAATACCGAACCGCGTTCAGTACTCAATTATCCGAAAAATTATTTGAATCAGTTTGGATTGGTGTCAACCAGCCAATATCCAACTGAGCACAAAAAAGTAATTTATGGTCCTGCTGTTTTGCCATGGTTTGTAGGTTACAAAAAAGATAATCAGACGGATGAATATACTTATTCACTTGATTATGATAATCTTAAAACGCAATCTTTCCCCGAAAAGAAAAAGCTTATTTCGGTAATTACGAGTAATCTGGCTATATCGCGAGGTCATTTAAATCGGCTAAAATTTGTTGATAAACTAAAAGCGCATTACGGCAACCAACTTGATGTATATGGTCGCGGTTTTAATTATTTTGATGATAAGTGGGACGTGTTGTCGCAGTATAAATATCA
>CALBPW010000283.1 GCA_937899145.1 uncultured Bacteroidota bacterium | reverse complement strand
GTTCAGACGTGTGCTCTTCCGATCTCAATGTTTTTTTTGTCAAATATATGAAAATCGCTGCCAGAGGCTCGAAAATCATTAAGTTTGTTCATCCTGATTTTTGCAACTGCCCTATTTCCAATTGTGAACACACGGATGTCGTAGTCGTTATTTGGCATAAAATATTGGAAATAAGCATAGCCCATTTCCTCTTTATGAAATCGTTCTTTGTATGGGTGGAAGGTGAATAATCCCATCAATAGCCATTTAAGGTGGCAGCCGCCACGTTTGTATTGTGCCCAGCGGTCGGCAAGCCAGCGGAAGTAGTTGTTTTTCTCAAAGCCCGAGCTAAATGCTTTTTTCGCAAGGCGTTGAGCTTCTTTTTCAGATTTGACAAGTCGCACGTTTGTCCCCGATGCGCCACTTCTCAATTTGAACACTTTTGGAAAAGTGGAGTGTCGGATCCATTCAAGAGCTTCGGTGCGGGTGTAGAAGATGTGTGTGGGTACGAGTGCGACACCAATAGATTCCAACAGGTATTTCTGTCCAACTTTGTCATCGTAGTGCCAGCAAGTGTCAAAATCAGGGTAGCAGATTTTGCCTAATTGTTTTTCAATTACATATATTAATTGCTTGGCAAACAAAAAATCTTTGTATTGATGTAAATGATGATGCCACATAAAAGCATCGCAATCAGCAATTTGCGTTAAAATATCGTTGGAGTATGCGTTTACAATTTTGTATTGAATGTTGTACTGTTTGCAATATTCAATCCATTGTTCGCTGTAGGAGTTTGGCCGGTGATGAATGGCTATTTTCATTTCTGCAAATTTTGATTCAATATAATTGATTTACAATCAATTCATAAATGCTTTTATAACCGATTTTGTTGAATGTTCCCACATCTTTTTAATAAAATAGCGTTCATTTTTTATTGCGAATAAAAATACAAAATAGATAGTTAAAGAAAATATCATTGATATTATTTGTAAAATAGTGGTGTCGCAAAAATTTGATAATGAATATGTAACGGCAGTCATTATTCCGCAGCCTATCAGTTCGGGTAAAATATTGCCAAGGATTTTAATAGGTGAAAGATGAATAAGTGAATATGTTGGAATTAGGTGTAGTATTATCAATAATATTCTAAGAAATGAGCATGAAATGAATAATATTTTAAATCCATAATTAACAGATAATAAGATGGTGGGAATTAATACGATGGTGAAGATAATGTTTATTGTGACAGGAATGATAACTTTATTAAGCGCGACAAATATTTTACCGCAAAAATGATTTATCAATAATGAGAAAGTGTGTATTAGTCCCCAAATACTTATTAGTGGAGCAGCTTCAATCCATTGGTTTCCCCAACAAATGAGAGTTATCGGTTTACTATATAAAAACAATGTAAAACCCATGGGGAGCATAACGATACTAAGATATTTATGTATCTTGAGTATTGTGATTTTCATCTGTGGTATATCGTTTTGTAATTTTGAAAGTGTTGGTAGTAAAACAGAATTTATTGGATTGAAAACAATTTTCAGAAGTGAATTGGGTCTTGACATTGCTGTTTTATATAAACCTAAAGTATGTTGATCGAATTTGTTGCTTACTAAAAAAATGTCCAAATATCTGTCAATCCATACAATTATTGTGCGGAGTGTTATTAGCCCGCAAAAGCCAAACATCTCTTTCAATCTCTTGAAACTATAGTAAAATGTTGGTTTCCAATCGGAATAGATTGTAAGTGTGATGGCTGCAACGGCTCCGTGGATTAAGTTGCTTATTATCAAAGCCCAATAGCTGCGGAGCCAAATGGCAAGCGGAATGGTTATACAGAAGGTTATACCAATATTTATCATTCTGACAATGAATGGGATACGAAAATTTAAATTCCGCTTGTATATTGCATTTTGAATACTCGAAAATGCTGCGATTGGTATTGACGCAGATGCTACTGCAATGGCAGTCTCAAGTCCCGGACTACCAACAATTCGCGCAATGGGAGAGCGGAAAGTAATGATTACCCCCCAGATTGTCAGGCTCATTATTAAGTTCGACCAAAAGGCAACGTTCACGCTTTTGTTACGGTCGTCGGTATCCTCAAAGTTGTGTTGAATAATGTATTTCTGAAATCCTGCGTCGGTGAATAGTTCGGCAAATGAAATGATGATTGTTGTTGTAGCCACTGCACCGTATGCCTCGGGGGTGAGCAGGCGCGCCAAAATCATTCCTGCGATAGGCGAGATTAACTTTGATGCTATCTCTGTTAATGCCGACCATTTGGTGGCGGTTACAATTTTCGATTCCAAACTGTTCATATAAACAATAATCTGAAAATGTTGTATATCAGATTTCTATTGAAAAATCATCAGCGTCGAGTATCGCTGGAAATTTTTCTCGATATTGGTTTAGTTTTTCGAGGGAAATGGTTGCTTGTCCGCATCCGATGGCGTTTTCCGGTAGTCGGCTTATTACATTTCCGTAGATGTCAACAATGATGCTGCCGCCAGCGTAGTCGATGTTGAGGCCGTCGGCGCCAACGCGGTTTACACCAACAGCGTAGCACTGGTTTTCGATGGCGCGGGCGCGGAGTAGTATTTCAAATATGTTGTGCCGCGCTGTTGGCCATGCGGCAACGCAGATTAGCAAGTCGTAGCGGTTGTCTTTGTTTCTATTCCAAACGGGGAAACGCAAGTCGTAGCAAACAATTGGGCGAATGTGCCAACCGCGGAATTCAAAAATTTTTATTTCGTGTCCTGCGGTTAGTGTGTCGTTTTCGCACCCCATGCGGAATAGGTGGCGTTTGTCGTACCATTCAATTTGGCCATCGGGAAGTGCCATTATCAGCCGATTGTGATTGTCTCCATTTTCATCAGTAATTAGTTGACTGCCAATTATTGCGGCATTTTTTTGTGCCGATTTTTCTTGCATCCAGCTCATAATTCTGCCATTCATTGGTTGCGCAAGTCCTTCAATTTGATTTGTGAAGCCGGTTGCAAACATTTCCGGCATAACAATAATGTCGGCATTGTTGATTGGCGAAATTAGGTTGTCGTATTGTTTTAAGTTGCCGTTAATGTCGTGCCATTTTATATCTGGCTGAATATAAGCAATATTTAGTAAGTCGCTCATAGTCTTACGCAATCTACTGAGAATTGGTCAGCATGTTTTGCTGTTGGGTTTATGTTAACATAATAGTTGTGTATGTATGTCATATCGGCATCAATATCGCCTGTTGGGATAAAGCGCTCGCCAAAGCTAACGGTTTTGTTGCCGTAATTCAGAAATCCTAAATATATTGGCACATTTGCTTGTCTTGCGATAAAATAGAAGCCTCGTTTAAGCTTGTTGGTGCGTTTGCGAGTTCCTTCGGGGGTTATGCAAACGCTAAATTTTTCGTTTTTGCTAAAGTATTCAAGTATTTGTTCTATCATGCCTGTTGAGTGGCTGCGATTTATCGGCCGCGCTCCTAACGCTTTGAGTAGCAATCCCATAGGGAAAAAGAACATCTCTTTTTTGATGAAGATTGCAGGATGTTCATTTGCGCTTGTAAAGGTGAATTTTCCCCAGACGAAATCCCACATACTTGTGTGTGGAAGCGATATTACAACATATTTTTTGTCGGTAGGATAGTTGCCGACAACCGTCCAGCCTCCAAGTTTAAGTAGTGCTCCGCAAATTTTTTGTGTCATAGTTTGAAACTGATTGTGGCAAAGATACACTAAACGCTCAAATTTTGCGCTTTTTCCTCAATTATGTTTAAATTTGTCCGTTTTTATAAAGCAGATGAGTTTCATTATTGATAAATTATTTATTCTCAAATTCCTGAAATTTGGTGTTGTTGGTGTATCAGGAATGGTTGTCGATTTTGGCATCACTTACTTGTGTAAAGAGAGATTGAAGATACACAAGTATTTGTCTAATGCCGTCGGCTTTGTTTTGGCGGCTACAAACAATTGGTTGTTAAATAGAATTTGGACTTTCGGAAGTAGCAACCCTCAGATGTTGGCTGAATATCTGAAATTCTTCTTTGTATCGGTTGCCGGACTTGCTATTAACAATGTTTTTCCATCAATCTTTTTTGCATAAGAATCAAAATACAGTTTTCCATGCTTTGTTTGAGTATAAATCTCAAAGTATGTATCCGGTAAAATATTTTCAGGCTCCTTCTCAAGTTCAAGTGTAAAATCTCCTGCGCTAACAGCCGTAATCACACCTCTGTTTGCAAATTTGTAATTAGACGGTATTATAATTGCCTCTTGCCCTTCAACAACTAATTCTCTCATTTATGCCCTCTCTTTTTATCTTTTCTATTATAAAATTTATTATACATATTTTTGTTTAAATTGTCACTTTGTTAAGAAAGGAAAAGCCCTCATATCTAAATGAGGGCAGCTGAGCAATCAGAAGAGTTGAGGATTTATATTCAAATATTACTTTTTAAACTCCGTAATTTCATTGGACTTTTTGTTAATAAATATTTAAAATTTTAATCCTATTTATGTATAATATTGATTAATTTGCTAAAAATATGTTATTATATGTTTGTATTTATAATTTGAGGAGTTAATTATGAAGAAATTTTTATTATCTATTCTAATGTTATCTTTTGTTTCTACATCCAGTGCGCTTGCAGTATCTCCAACTTTTTCTAATCCTTCAGTAGGGAATATGGATTTTTATCCTATGATGCAATATCAGATGGAAAAGCAGGAAACTCTTGATTTTACCAATGATTCTGAAAATTATAAGAAAAAGCGTGAGCAAAAAGATGCGCAAAATGAATACAGAGCAGGTAATAAAAACTTCAATCCTGATTATGAAAATTCTACAGGATTTTTATGGTTCCGCAGAAGTCATAAAAATATGAAATTTACAAAAGATGATAGCGGTAATATTATTATTCAGGATTCGTCAAAATAGAAGGTTGTAATGCTTAAATTAATTATAAAGTGGATTTTATTTGCTCTTGTTATAATGGGTACTTGTTACCTGCCGGGAATAGGAGTGGATGGCTTTCAGTTTGCTATGCTAAT
>CALBPW010000282.1 GCA_937899145.1 uncultured Bacteroidota bacterium | reverse complement strand
TTTTTCGGATTTAACATTATATCAAGTCCCAATTATCAACTATCAATTGTCGATTGCAATAAGATTTTTACATTTGCGTTTAATAACTAAAATTTTCGAGTATGAAAAAAGTTTTATTCACGCTTATAGCAGCAACGGCAATGCTTGCAAGCAATGCCCAACCTAAAATAACTTGGACTGACTCAAAGGTCGACTTTGGCGATATAAAAGAAGCCGACGGACCCGCAACCCATCGGTTTGAATTTACAAACACTGGCACAGAACCATTGGTGATTACAAGTGTCAAACCATCGTGCGGCTGCACAACATCAGATTATACAAAAGAGCCAGTGATGCCAAACGGAAAAGGTTTTGTATCAGCAACATACAATCCACAAGGGCGACCTGGTCCATTCAACAAATCGATAACAGTCACCACCAATTGCAATCCCGAAACAAGCACCATCCGGTTTACAGGTAAAGTAATTGAACGCGAAAAAACACTTGCCGACCTTCACCCTCGAAAAATTGGCAGTTTAAATCTTGAATCGAACCATGTATCGCTTTTAAAACTGAAAAACACCGAAGTTAAAACCGACAGCACAAGCATCGCCAACCTAACAACGGAGCCGATGGCGATAGCATTTACAAACGTGCCAAAACACATCAAAATAAAGGCTGAACCATCGACACTTAAGCCAAACGAAAAAGGGAAAATTGTTATTGAATACGATGCCACTAAGCGCAAAGAATGGGGTTTTGTGATGGACAAAGTTACGCTATCGCTAAACGGCGAAACTAACAACAACAAAAACTTGCTAACCATTAGCGCCACCATTGAGGAAGATTTTTCGAAATACACCGCAGCACAGCTCGAAACCGCTCCTCACATGGTTTTTGATGAACCAATTTTCAATTTTGGCGATATAACCGAAGGCGACAAAGTAACACACACCTTTACCTTCACCAATATGGGCAAAGAAGATTTGATTATCAGAAAAATATCGACATCGTGCGGTTGCACGGCTGCCAACAAAAAAGCAGATGTCATAAAACCGGGCGAAAAATCGGCAATTGAAATAACTTTCAATTCGTCGGGCAAATCGAACCGCCAAAACAAAACAATAACAGTTATTTGCAACGACCCGAAAAACTCCCAACAACTTTTGCGCATCACAGGGAATGTCAAAAAGAGAGAATAAAGCAAAATTCATTCCTCTTAACCATCTGACAATCAGTAAACTAAAAACGGAAAAGATTTTCCGTTTTTTTATTGGCAATTATGCCGATATTTGCAACCTATTTTTTCAAATAGAAAACAGTTAAAATGTTGCTGAAAAAAACCGTTCAAATAGTTGTTTTACTGATGCTTACAACTGATTTTTGTATTGCACAAAATAACATTTTGAACACAAAAGTTGACATTAACACAAGCGACAAAACACTGAAACAAATAATAATCGAAATTGAGGAACAAAGCGGAATCCGCTTTTCATACTCCGACAATCTACTGCCGAAAACTCTATTTAACAAAATAGAATCACAACCAACACTAAAACAATTCCTCAACAACCTATTACGCCCTATAAACATTGATTATAAGATAGTTAAAGAACAAATTATACTTTTTGAATCGGCACGTGAAACTGAATATTTCAACCTGTCGGGATTTGTGCGCGACCAAAAAAATTCAGAAAACATAATCAATGGCGCGGTATATGCCGTTGATGTTGGAATTGGCACAATAACAAACACTTACGGATATTTTTCAATAAAACTGCCCGAAGGTTTTCACAAAATAAGATTTTACAGTTTGGGGTACGAATTAATTGACACCGTGATAGATGTCAGAAGCGACACACACATCAGCATCAATCTGAAAGACAAGAGTTTCCAGATGCAAGAGATTATAATTCGCAACAATATCGAAAGCGATTTTATGGAATCGGCCATCAGCAACATCGCAAAAATGACCATTGGCAAACTAAAGGAGATGCCCAATATTTTAGGCGAGCACGACGCGCTGCGCAATCTTGATATGATGCCCGGAATGCAGATAAGCGAATTTTCGACAAGCAGCATCTACACTCGTGGCGGAACAAGCGACCAAACAACCTTTCTGATGGACGATGCCGAAGTTTTTACAGCATCGCATTTTAGTGGCGCATCTATATTTAACCCCGACATTATCAACCACATAGATATTTACAAAAACGAATTGCCGGCCATTCAATCGGGGGCGCTATCGTCTGTCATCGATGTGCGCCTGCGTGATGGCGATTTGCAACAATGGCACACATCCGGCTCAATTGGTTTGCTCACGGCGCGCGCGCTAATCGAAGGACCAATTAAAAAGAATAAATCATCGGTTTTATTAGCTGTGCGCCGCACATACGCCGACCGCGCACTTGAGCCAATCTTAAAACATTATAATGTTAAATTGAAATTCTATTTTTACGACATCAACCTAAAACTAAATCATATTTTCAACGATAAAAACCGCATATACTTCTCGCTCTATTCCGGCGCCGACAAAATCGACCATTATATATTTATGGAACATCATAACTATATTTATAATCTGCGATATAACCATATTTTCGGCAATCACCTGTTTTCAAATTTAACATTGAGCATGGGACTTGACAAAACCGATTTATCTAATTTTCACTTCAAAGGAAATATGAAATGGACATCGCTGAGCAGGAACGCAAATGTTAAATTGAACTTTTCGCACACAGTTAATAGGCATGTCAATCTCAAATATGGCATTCAATCAACGCTTCATAACATCGAACCATTTGATTTAGAGTTAAATACCAATGGCGGGATACGAGTGTTTGAAAGTCGGATTAATGCACAATCAGTCATTCAATCGGGCGTTTACGTTGACCAAACATACAATATTGGCGCACGGCTCACGCTGCTTGCCGGCGCGCGGCTGAATTATTATCGAGCGCCATCAAACCAGCTTCGGCACAATGCCGATTCATCATTTTACTATGCCGAATGGAATGCCACAGCAAATTATCGAGCAACAGACAAAATATTACTAAAAATCAACGCTTCGCAAAAACAAAAAACAATTCACCAACTACAAGTTAGCGCATACGGCATTACCATAAACCGCTGGTTACCAACCAATAGCAACTTTTTACCCGAACGCAGTTTTAACACATCGCTAAGCGCTTGTTGCGAGCCTGCTGATTGGCTCAATTTCTCGACAAGCGCTTACTTTCGGAAGATGAGCAATATGATAGAAACAATGCAGGAAACGCGCTTGATTTATGAAATGAATCCCGATCATTTTTTACATCACACATCGTCGCACGCAAATGGCTGTGAATTAACTTGCAACGCAACATTCGGCAAACTATACATAGCCGTTTCGTACGATTACACAAACTCACATTGGAAGACAAACGGATTAAACAATAACAAATCATATCCCGCATCATTTATACGCAAACACTCGTTTATAATTAACGGACGCTACAACATTAACGAGCGAATGCGATTATCGTCTTCGTGGCAGATTGCCAGTGGAATACCTTACACCGCAGCCATCGGAAAATACGTTATTGATAACAAAACCGTACTGCAATTTAACGAAAACCGAATCAACACAAAAAAACTTCCAAGTTATCACCGGCTTGACATGAGTTTAGACATCGAAGGGAAAAACAATCAAATAAAACGTTGGAAAAGTTATTGGAACTTCGCCATTTACAACGTCTACGCCCACAAAAATCCGCTTGGCGTGTCGTACTTTATCAGCGACGACGATGGAAAAGAAAAACTCAACCCCGGATTCTACTATTTCTATCAGTTCGTACCATCAATCAGTTATCGTTTTGTATTTTAAACACCTAACATTTCCTTTTTTACTTTGTAAAAACTTTCATATATTGCAAAATCTAAAAACACAAAAAAACAGACTTCATGGCAAAGCTTCAATACGAATTAGAATTTCATCTGAACACTTCACCTAAAGTACTTTATCCACGCCTAAGCACCGCCGACGGGCTTAATGAATGGTTTGCCGACTACGTGAAAATTGAAGGCAAAACCTGCACTTTCCGCTGGCAAAAAGAGGAGCGCGAGGCAGAGTTACTACAACTAAAAGAGTTAAAATCAGCCAAATACCATTGGAACGATGAAGATGACGACTCGTTTTTTGAATTTAGATTAGAAACCACCGAATTAACCGACGACCTTGCCTTAAAAATTATTGATTTTGCCGAAGACGACGAACTTGACGAGGCAAAAGACTTGTGGAACGCTCAAATAGCAGACTTAAAGCGCGTATTAGGCGCATAATTTTCGACTAAAATCTGTAATATTGCAACTCGCTTAAAGACCAAACATCAAGCGAATAAATATCAGATTGTGAAAAAATTAGACAAATTCATTTTAAAATCATACATAGGTCCGTTCATTTTGACCTTTTTCATCTCAATATTTATATTGCTGATGCAATTTTTATGGCGATACATTGACGACCTTGTAGGAAAAGGACTTGGTGCAGCCGTCATTACAGAATTACTACTTTACGCAACCACCAGCCTTGTGCCAATGGCTCTACCTCTCGCAATCTTACTCAGCTCGATTATGACATTTGGCGACATTGCCGAACACTACGAGTTGATGGCAATAAAATCGGCCGGAATCTCACTTGTAAAAATTATGAAACCAC
>CALBPW010000281.1 GCA_937899145.1 uncultured Bacteroidota bacterium | reverse complement strand
GCGACCACCGAGATCTACACTCTTTCCCTACACGACGCTCTTCCGATCTCCATCGCCGAATGTCCAATTAAAGCGTGTGCCATTGATTGTACTGTTTATCAGTGTTACGTTCATTGGCGAACATTCGGTTTCTTTTACAAATGTAAACGATGGCGATATTTCAGGATACACTGTTACGTTAGTGCTTGCCGATGCCGAGCAGCCTAAATTGTTGGTGTAAGTGGCTGTAATGGTGTATGTTTTATCGGAGCCTGTTACGCCACTTAAGCCTTCGTTTCTGAAAGTGTGCTGAATTGTGGCTGCTCCTGTTTCGTCAGTCTCTTGGTCGCCAAAGTTGAGCTTGTAAGTGTATGCTACTGATGGCGAGGTTACTGATTGTGAAATTTTCACATCAATCGGACCGCAGCCGCTTGCTTTGTCAACGCTAACCGATGGCGTTATGGTTGGATAGGCGTTGAATGTTTTGCTTATGCTGCTATTGCACGTAGCCATATTGCTATTGTAGGCTGTCAGTGTAACTAATTTGGCTTGAATTTGATCGCTGGTGTTTGTTATGCTATACGATGTTTCTTTAGTTGTTATGTCGGCTGTTCCGTCGCTAAAGCTCCAAGTGTAGCTGTCGGCTCCTGCCGATTGGTTGTTTAGCATTACGGTTGCTGGTGCGCAAACATTGAATGATGCCGCACTAAATGCGGCGTTTACTGGTGGATAAACTTTTATGTCTTGTGTGGCGGGCTTTGAGGCGCAGCCATTGGCAATAGCGGTTAGTGTTACAGTATATGATTTTGCTGTAGTGCCGCTATTTTCATCGCTATTTTTGAAAGTATGCGTAACATTGGCGTTGGTTGTCGTTTTTCCTGTTGAGCCGTCGCCAAAATCCCATCTGTATTCGGTTGGTGTTGTGGTTTGCCCTGTGAATACGCTGCTGTTTGTGAGCGTTACTTCTGTGTTGTCGCAAACTTCGGCTTTGTCAGCACTTGTTGCGGCGGTTATTTCAGGATATACCTCAATAACTTGTGAGTAGGTTTTTGTGCAAGTGCCGTTAATATCGTCGGTAAGTGTGATGGTGATTTTTTGCACACTACCTGTTGTGTTTGTAAAGGTTAAATCGGCGTTGTCGCTAATTTGCACTTCGCCTTGTGTCGGGTTTTGGCTATAACTCCAAGTGCCGTATGCCTTGCTTGCGTGCGCTGGTGTGTTGTTTGTAACATGCACTGTAAGTGGCGAGCAACCCGATGTTTTGTCTATCGTAAAGTTGGGATTGATGTATGGTGCAACGGTGATTTTTTCTTTTGAAATGGTATCGCGGCAACCCCATTTGCTCTCGCCCATAAGTGTTGGCTGATATTCTTGATAATCAGGCTTGAAATGCGAGTATATATGTTTAAACGTGCTGCTTGAGTTTTGTACCGTACTGCTGCCGCCGCTTGCCCCATCGCCTAAGTCCCATTTAAATTGTGTGCCGGTTCTGAGGTCAGACGATAGGTTTGTAAATGTTACTTCGAGCGAGTCGCAGCCTGTGAGTGGCGTGGCTGTGTAATCAACTTTAAATTCTGGATTTACGGTTATGGTATCAGTGCTAACCATAACATCGGTGCAGACTGAGTTATCTGTATTGCGGCGCTCAGCTGTCAGTTTTATGCCTGTATATATGGCAGGCTCTGATGTGGTGTTTTTGTATGTTAGTTTGAAGTCGGCTTTTGCCGAATTTGCGGCCGGAATTGCGCCGCCCGATGGTGTGCCGACATTCTCCCAAGTGTATAAGGTGTTGTTATCGCCTATACTATAGTTTGTGAAGTTCACATCTAATGGTGAGCAGCCTGCCGCTTTATCGATGGCAAATAGTGCTTTCACCATTCCATACACTTTAATCTGGGCTGATGCGGTTGCGCTACAGCCGCCTCCATTTGTTACGTCGCGAGCGGTTATTGTGGCGGTGTAAATTTTGTCATCAGTGCTTGAGTTGTTGTAGGCGTGAGTTACTTTCAGTACACCATTTGCCATCGCACTCTCCAATTCGGCTCTTGACGGATAGACTTTTTTCTCGCTTCCATCGCCAAAGTCGAGAGATCGGAAGAGCGTCGTGTAGGG
>CALBPW010000280.1 GCA_937899145.1 uncultured Bacteroidota bacterium | reverse complement strand
GAGAATATACTTTTCAATACAGGCAAAAGCACCCTTAAGCCCCAATCGTTTGCTGAACTTGATAAATTCGCCAACTTATTGATTAAGAACCCGACAGTAAAAATTGAAGTATCGGGACACACTGATAATGTTGGTTCGGCAGCCATCAACAAAAAAATATCGCGCGAACGGGCATTAACCGTTAAAAACTATTTGATTAACAAAGGTGTCGAGGCCGAACGCATAAGCCATAATGGCTACGGATTTGAGCAACCAATAGCGCCAAACGACACTCCTGAAGGCCGCGAGCAAAATCGCCGTGTCGAAATAAAAGTATTAAAATAAATATACTGAATATGAATACATTAAAAACATCAGCACTGCTTGCATCCTGTTTACTGACAATTGCCGGCTGCATGAAAGACGAAGTAACTCTTGATGACCCGACTTACAACCGGTCGCTTAACTTTGCTTCGCCAGTGTTCAACGTTACCGCCGACTATGTGAGCATTTTCAATTCGCTATCATTAGTTGAAAAAAAATCGCAACAAACTAAAATAACAGCTGATGAAAACGGCTGGTTATATGTCGATTATACTACTGATTATCAACTCAAATGGAACTCAATATTGGGCATCGGCGCCTACGACGACAATTACAGCTTGCCACTGCCAACTGTGGCGCAAACAAGTTTTGACCAAGAATTGAATTTCCCGCACAAATTAAACTCTGACTCAACAATTCGCATCGACTCCATCTGCCTCAATGGCGCAACACTCAGTCTGAAAATAGGCGCTCTGCCGGTTTCTGGCATTGCCACCATCACTTTTAACGAGCTGACTGACAACGGCAAAATTTTTAGCGACAATTGGACAATAAGCGAAGGACTTGACAAAAGCTACGACCTTAGCGGATACTTGATGAAGCCTACTCATTCAGGCGATTCAAGTTTGATAATCTGCAAATTGCAGATGGTTGGAACGTGCACAAAAACGGCAACCAACGACTTCAATATCGCCATAAAAATGGACGACATAACACCAAAAATCGCCTTCGGATTCTTCGGAACCCGCGAGGTGGTTAACAACGACGACGATTCCAATATCAAGTTTTTCACTGAATTTGATGTGCCACGCAGCGTCCACATGAAGGGTATGCACATCAAACTTGATGTTGATAACCTAACCGGCACACCCTTCGACCTGTCAATGGAGAATATGCGACTTGTGTCGGCCGGTGGCGACACCTTGCAAATCGAATTTATGGACAGCAACACAGTTTTTGTTGATCAAATCGCATACACCGACTATAATTCAAACGGCAACACACCAAAATCAAACTCCTATCTTCTCGACTCAACAAACTCCAATGTTGACGTGCTATTAAACTCGTCGCCAGTAGATTACAAGTATAATTTAAAGATAGTATCGAACCCAAAAGGCGAAGTGCAAGAAAATTTCATCACCCCCGAAACCGAACTTGACGTTACCGTAAATGTTTTCATTCCGTTTTGGGCAAAAGTCGACAACCTTAACCGGCAAGATACTTTCGAATTCATTTTCAACGATTTAATATTGGACGAAGACAATGTCAAATATATTGACACCATGATTGTAGCAATGAAGTTTAGCAACGGACTCCCATTTGCTTTCTACTCGCAAGGTTACTTGGTTGACAAAAATTACAGCATCGTCGATTCGTTATTCCCAAAACAGAAGAAACTATGGCAAATGCCAAAATTCGATAAAGATTTACGGGTGTCGGAGCGGGCTGTGTCGGAAACCGAAGCCATTTTCGACAACGAAAAAATCAAAAAATGCTCAGAGGGCGATGTCAAGTATCTGATAATGGCCAATACCGTATCGACAAACGACATGCCCGATAAATACTTCCGCCTATATAAAGATTATGGGATAGATATGAGGATAGCAATTGAATTAATCGGCAAATACACAAACGAATAGCCATGAAGAAATATATTTTAACACCGATATTTACTATGTTGCTGGCACATGCGGCAATGGCTCAAATGCCGATGTCGCTATATTATATGGAGAACATTCCGCAAACCGCTACATTGAATGTGGCGCGCCAACCGCGTTGCAACGGTTATGCGGCATTGCCGGGAAGTGCCGGTTTTCAACTTGAAACAAACTTGATTTTGAAAGAACTTCTGCAAGAGAAAAACGGGAAATGGCACACCCCGATAGAGCAGGAATTCAGTTATTCCGACATCAACAAGCGCTTCAAAAAAGGATTGCGCCTGCGTCCTGAAGCGAATGTTACTTTGTTAGGAATCGGCTGGCGCAGTGGCAACGGTTATTGGACAATATCCATCAACGAACGCTTGCAAGCCAACATTGGTCTGCCCAACGCCATCTTCGACATGCTTGACGACGGGCTTGCCGATGGCTCGACTCTCAACTTCTCGCATTTACGCGCCAATGTTAAGGCATTTCATGAAATCTCAGCCGGCTACTCACACCACATCACCGAGCAAATGACTGTCGGTGGACGACTCAAGTACCTGTCTGGCATTGGAGTCGTAAAAACCGACATTTCAAAATTCCAGATAACAACTTCGCGCGACCAATGGCAAGTGGAGTTTGACGGCGATATACACGCTTCAGTGCCAACTTTGGCCATCTACGAAAAAGAAGACGGAACCGCCAAACTTGACTCGATTGAAACAGAAGATTTAAAAACGAAGGATATTGTGAATCTGTCAATACCTTTTATGCACAATCCGGGCGCAGCCATCGATTTAGGGTTCGATTACAAGATAAACGATAACTTCAGCATTTCAGCTGCGGTCAACGATTTGGGCTTCATCGTTTGGACTAACAAGCTCAACTCGATACACACAAAAGGCAGCTACAAATTTGATGGTTTAAAACTTGACTTGAACGATTTGAAAGATGTTGATTATGAAGGTGCTTTCGACGAAATAAGAGATAGCGTTGAAAACTGTATGTCTCCAAAACTCAGTACAAAATCGTTTACAACAATGCTTAATCCAAGCATCTACATCAGCGGTGCTTATACGCCAAGTCATTATCTTACAATTGGTTTGCTATCGCGAACAACCATACTCAACAACACCGCCACACAAGATTTCGACTTGTCGGTCAACGTCAATCCATACAAATGTTTCTCGCTGATGACAGGACTCGACTTCAACGTGAAGGGACACTTAACCGCCAATTTCGGCTGGTCAGTAAATATGGGACCATTACAATTGTATATGCTAACTGATTATGTTCCAATAACATATCGGAAAATAAAATCAGACGACGATTCGGCTGTTTTGCCAAACAACACCGCCGATTTCAATTTGGCAATCGGTCTTAATTTGATTTTTGGCGCGAAAGGCTACCACAATAAGCCGATGATTAACGCATATTCTGATTTCTAAGTCTTAAATCATAAACAATTGGTTATAAACAAAATAATTCAATTATTGTCAGAATTGCACTAATCTCACAAAATCTGCGTTTTCGATATTTAGAGAATAAATATTGACGAACATAAATAATTTCACAATCGTTATTATGTTGGTTTTCAATAAGATTATAACATCCGTTTTATGCGTAATGCTGTTTGCCGCAACAGCTTTCGCACAATACGCAACCACCCGTAGCGGACTTCAATATCAAATAGTCAAGCAAGGCAATGATAAACATCCGCAACGAGGATGCCGCGTTTGGGTTGAATATACAGGCACACTTGCCGATGGCTTCATTTTTGCCTCAACCGAGGGCAGTGGCAACATTGATGTTTGGATGGGGCAAGGTCAACTAATAAAGGCTTGGGAAGAGGCTCTGCCAATGATTGGCGAAGGCGGACAAATTAAATTGATTGTGCCCCCAGCCTTGGGCTATGGCGATTTTGAGTTGCCTGATATTCCAAAAAACTCAACCTTACATTTCGATTTAAAACTGATTCAAGTAGATAGTTTTCCGCCAATTGAGCCATTCAGCACAAAAGGATTAAAAATGCAAAAACTGCCAAATGGCATCAAATATTATTGTGTGAAAGCCGGCAACGGCAAACTTCCCAATAGAGGCGACAATGTTTATATCCACTACACAGGCTGGTTGCCCGATGGCGAAATTTATACTTCAACGCAGCACTCGCGCAACCCTCGGCGTTTTACTGCTGGCAAAGGCGAAACTTTTGAGGGTATGGACAGCGCGCTTCTGCTGATGCCCGAAGGTTCAAAATATCGGTTTATTATCCCGCAACAATTGGCTTTTGGCGGCGCGGGCTACGCAAATCGCATTCCGCCCAAAACCGATGTTACACTCGATATTGAAATGGTGCGCATATCTCGCGAAGTAAAAGTTGAGAAATGGAATGCAGCAGGACTTGACACAATAACTACCGCATCGGGGTTGCGATACATTGTATTTGAGCCCGGATATGGAAAACCGATTGAACGCGACAATATTGTAACAGCCCATTATTCAGCCTTTTACAACAACAACTTGTTCGATTCGTCAGTTAAGCGCGAGTCGCCGATTCGTTATCCTGTTGGCGCCGGAATAGTTATAGATGGTTGGGAAGAAGCCTCGCTACTGATGCGGCTTGGTGCGCGTTTCCAACTACTTGTCCCGCATAATTTAGCATTTGGCGCCGATGGCTTGCAAATTGGCTTACCTGCTGATGCCGATGTGGTTTTTGATGTCGAAATTTTGGACGTAGTGGAGTAGAATTGTGAATTATGAATTAGGCTTGAATTTTAAACTTGCCAAACATATTAAACCCATTCAACTTGTCAAACTTCCCCTGCCCTCTCAACCTTTAAAACTTATTTCTTCCGATTATCGAAATAACCACATAAACGGCTAAAATGGCTGGTATTGCGGCAAATTGCATAGTTGCGATAAGCACAACGCAAATTGCTAAAAAGATGTAGCGAATTTTGTTTTCGGCAAAGCCCCAAGTTTTGAATTTCAGCGAGATAAGTGGCAATTCACAAACAAGCAATAGCGACATTACAACGCAAAGTGGCAATAGCACTTCGGGCGTGATGATGTAGCTTGCAAAAAAACCGTCGGTGTTATATTTTATGATAAATGGCATTGATGCCCAAAGCATTGCATTTGCAGGTGTCGGCACTCCAATAAATTTGTCGGTTTGGCGCTCGTCGAGGTTGAATTTTGCAAGGCGCAATGCTGAAAAAGCTGCCATTACAAATGGTACTAAACATAGCAAAACAGTGCCTGCCGGAAGCTCTGAAAATGGTGTGTTGTTCGGATTAAGCAATTGATTAATAAGCATAAACGCGATTGCTGACGGAGCAACGCCAAAGCTAATATCATCGGCAAGCGAGTCAAGTTCTTTTCCTATTGCCGACGATACATGCAGCAACCGTGCGGCCATACCATCGAAGAAATCGAAAACAGCAGCAATCAATATAAATAATCCGGATATTGTTAAATTACCAGTAAATGCAAAAACTATTGAAACGCAGCCCGAAAGTGCGTTCATCATCGTTATTGAATTTGGAACAAACGATAAAAATTTTTTTTCTGACATTTTTCAGCGTGTTTAAATTTCGCAAAAGTAGCAATTAGCCAATTCTTTCGACATTTGCAATCGGCTATTTACCAAAAAAACTGCATTTAACTTTGTCAAATGTTTAAATTAGCGCAATTTATAAAGGCGATTGGAATGCAAATTTTTAAACGATTCGTTTTTTTATTGATTGCTATTTTTGCTGTATTAGAGGCTGAATCACAAGAGTTTACTAATAGCTGGATTGATTTTGGGCAACAATATTACAGGGTTGGCATTCCGCGCACTGGCATTTACCGGATTTATCGCAGCCAGTTGGAAGAGGCAGGCGTGCCTATCAGCAACTACAAACCGCAAAATATTCAGCTTTTCCAAAACGGCAAACTCATTGCTTGCCACATTGATGGCGAAGCGCAGGGTTTGTGCCGGTACATTGAATTTTTTGCCGAAGGCAACGATGGACGTTTCGATGTGGAAATGTATGACAGCCCTGAAAATCAAACAAATCCGCACTACAGTCTTGTAACTGATGAGGCCGCTGTTTTCATTACGTTCAATTCAAATTTTTCAAATTTTCGACTTTCAACGTTATCTGCGAGTGGTGCTTTTGGCTATGATACCGTGGATTATTGTTTAATAGATACCGTTTTGCAATACACATCAACATACCTGTCGGGCGAGGAAAATAGTCTTTATACGGCAGGCGAAGGCTGGTTTGACGCAACAGCCTTAACGTTGGGTGGCAAGGTTACAAAAACAATTCCAACGCCAAATGTTTA
Source organism: uncultured Bacteroidota bacterium (assembly GCA_937899145.1). Lineage (GTDB taxonomy): Bacteria > Bacteroidota > Bacteroidia > Bacteroidales > SZUA-534 > RUG13583. The sequence goes on along the minus strand of CALBPW010000280.1, from coordinate 1,014 downwards.
TGTAGACGCCTCATTGTCAGCCGCTTTTAAAATGGCGTTGGGCACCTATTCATCAAGTTGGCACCATTTAACGGTTGAATTTGCCGGCTTTTTTGCTGATACAATTTTTGCAGGAATCCGAACTTTAAAATATTCTGCCTCAATTCCAACGGATAAATTATCTACTCGTAACAATTTGATAATAAGTTGTATAAACGATATGCAAGCAACAACCGACTACTCACGAATGTCATTCGCCGAACTTGTTTATCCTGCAACTTTCAATTTTGCAAACCGCCGTCAGCAGATTTTTGAACTGCCGCCTTCTAACGCCGATAAATGTGTGGTAATCAGCGGGATGAATTTTTCGCAAGGCGCCACATTGTACGATGTAACTCACAATTTGCGTATCAGTTTAAACATTGACGGAAATGCTGCAACAGCCGTTGTTCCTGCCCATACAGAAGCGTCAAAAATGATTATTATTGATAACTTGTCGTTTGCATCAGCAAGTAAAATCAGCGAAGCAAAATTTACAAATCACGCAGTTTCGGGCAACCAAACAATCATTATTTCACACAGCTCAATAATGGCGGCAGCCAAACGATATGCCAGCTATCGCAATGCTTATTTGGTTGATATTGAGGAAATTTACAATCAGTTTGGGTATGGCATAATTAGACACCCGTTGGCTATTCGCAAATTTATTGAATACGCGGCTTCAGAATGGACAGTAAAGCCTGAAAATCTGTTTATTATCGGCAAAGGATTGCCGGTGAACACAACGCGCAAAAGCACCTCGTACGATTGGAGCAGCCTTGTTCCACCAATGGGAAATCCACCGTCTGACGCTTTGTTGTCGGCTTATATTGCCGGCTCGGAAGCCGCTCCATCGCTGGCAACGGGGCGGTTGGCGGCTTTAACTGAAGCCGATGCCGATAATTATTTGGACAAAGTTAAGGCATTTGAGGCCAACCAGCCAGCCGAATGGATGAAACGAATATTACATTTTTGCGGGGGAAAAACAACTTCCGA
>CALBPW010000279.1 GCA_937899145.1 uncultured Bacteroidota bacterium | reverse complement strand
ATGGACGCATACCGAACAATCATACAACAGGCTGATTCCTATGATTATCAGACCTACGGCGCACAGCCGACTGGCTCCTACCACTATGCATTGGTACCCATGAGCGGCGACCAAACCATACCGGCGCTACTCCTCGGGCAGGAAGCAGACGACTACATGGATCATATCCGTATATTCCAGTACGATACTGCCACTGACACGATACTGATGCCGGATGAGGTGCTGGTGCAAGGTCTCACACAGACCGGCGGATATCGAGGCACCCTTAAGATGGTTGCAGGTGGCTACGGAGTTGGCTCGAAAGAGAATTTCCAACTATTATTCGACCTTGCATCGGCAATTAGCGCCGAAGTGGGAGCAAGCCGCGCGGCTGTTGACGCAGGCTGGGTTGAACACGAGCGTCAAATTGGACAGACAGGCGTAACCGTTCGCCCAAAACTTTACATCGCTTGCGGCATATCAGGCCAAATACAGCACATTGCAGGTATGCAGGAGTCGAGTATGATTATCTCAATCAACAGCGACCCAAATGCACCAATCAACAAAATTGCTGATTATGTGATAAATGGCACCATTGAGGACGTTCTGCCCAAAATGATAAAATATTACAAACAAAACTCGAAATAGGGCAACTAACTAAAAATGAAGTAATTATGGCTAATTTTTTTACAGATACACCAGAACTGAAATATCATCTCAACCATCCGCTAATGAAGCGCATTGTTGAGCTACGCGAGCGTAACTTTGCCGATGCCGGCAAGTTTGATTACGCACCAGCCGACTTTGAGGACGCAATGGACAGTTACGAAAAAGTGCTTGAAGTTGTAGGCGAAATTTGCGGCGATGTGATTGCGCCAAATGCAGAAGGTGTTGACCACGAGGGACCACAAGTAATCAACAATCGTGTTAAATATGCAAGTGGAACAGAGGCAAACCTTGATGCGACACGCAAAGCAGGACTTAGCGGAATGAGTATGCCTCGCCGCTTGGGTGGACTTAACTTCCCAACCGTTCCTTACTTGATGGCTGCCGATATGGTATCGCGGGCCGATGCGGGGTTTGAAAACCTTTGGGGGTTGCAAGATTGCGCCGAAACCATCTACGAATTTGCTGATGAAGACCAAAAGCAACGCTATATAACTCGCATCTGCCAAGGCGAAACAATGTCGATGGACTTGACGGAGCCTGATGCAGGTTCTGACCTGCAATCGGTTATGCTGAAAGCAACTTATAGCGAAGCCGATAACTGCTGGTACTTGAATGGTGTAAAGCGCTTCATTACTAATGGTGATGCCGATATTCACCTTGTGCTTGCGCGCTCTGAAGAAGGTACTCGCGATGGTCGTGGACTTTCGATGTTCATCTACGACAAACGCAATGGTGGTGTGAACGTGCGCCGCATCGAAAATAAGATGGGTATTAAAGGCTCGCCAACTTGCGAACTTGTCTATAAAAATGCAAAAGCTGAGCTTTGCGGCAGCCGCAAACTCGGTCTTATCAAATACGTGATGTCGCTGATGAATGGTGCACGCCTTGGCATTGCGGCACAATCAGTCGGTATCTCGCAAGCCGCTTATTTTGAGGCGCTTTCGTATGCTCGCGACCGTGAACAATTCGGACACTCAATAATTGATTTTTCGGCTATATCGGAATTGCTGACAACAATGAAAGCAAAACTTGACGCTAACCGCACAATCCTTTATGAGACAGCACGTTTCGTCGATATGTACAAGACGCTTGAAGATATTGCAAAAGAGCGTACCTTAACCAAAGAAGAACGCGACGAGTGCAAACGCTATTCAAAAATGGCTGATGCCTTTACACCACTTGCAAAGGGCTTGGGCAGTGAGTTTGCCAACCAAAATGCTTACGATTGTATTCAAGTTCACGGCGGTTCAGGCTTTATGAAAGATTACACTTGCGAGCGTCTTTATCGCGACGCGCGCATCACAAGCATCTACGAGGGTACTACACAATTGCAAGTTGTAGCTGCAACTCGTTATGCTACAACAGGTTTCTACCTAAATATGATGAAAGAATATGCAGCTCAAGAAGTTAAAGCCGAACTAAAACCAATGCACGATGCTCTTGACCGCATGGTTGCTGAATATGAAGAAACCGTTGCTTACGTGATGAGCAAAGAGTCGCCTGAGTTTATTGAACTTCATGCCCGCCGCATGGTTGAAATGGCAGGCTACACCATTATGGCTTACTTGCTAATGCTTGACGCCAACCGCAGCGATTTGTTCAGTCAATCGGCAAAGGTATTCTTGAAATTTGCACGTACACAAAATGCACAACGCGCAATCTTTATCAAAGAAACCGACACTGCCGACATCAATACTTTCAAAACGAAATAGTTTGTTGATTAATAATTTGATTGTGAGCCGATTACTGCAAAGTGGTCGGCTTTTTTATGTGATTTGGAGAACAAAATTTTTCCTTCTGAACTCTCGCCATAAACTTTTCATCTAATGCAGATGGTCGAAAATCACATCGTTTTTGGGTAAAACGAATGGCTCCGGGTTGATATCCAATTCATTACAAAGACGTTCGAGAAGTAAATCGGAGCGTTTAATGGTGCGCAGAAGCCACGTTAGCAATATTTCATCGTGGTCATTATCAGTAAGATGCCAATCTATATTTGATTTGTGCAGCCGCTCAACAAGCGAGCTTAGGATTATTGCGGCACTAACTGAGATGTTGAAACTCTCAGTAAATCCAAACATTGGGATACGCAAAAATTCATCGGCATTGTTAAGGACTTCATTTGTAAGTCCTTGTTTTTCAGTGCCAAAAAATAGTGCTATTTTGCCTTTATTTAAGTCGAAATTCGGTAGAAGCACATCGTCAGCGTGCGGCGAGGTTGCTATAATCCGATAGCCATTTTGTCGAAGGTTGTTAATTGTGGCCGAGGTAACATTCTTATTCCCGGAGTATTTGTGGACAGTTAACCATTGGTCGGCTCCCATTGCAATCTCAGGATTAACACGGTACCGATTGTTATGCTCAATTATGCTGACATTTTGAATGCCCATACAATCGCATGTGCGCAAAACGGCACTTGCGTTTTGGGGCTGATAGATGTTTTCTACAACAACTGTTATGTAGCGCGTGCGGAAGCTGAGCGCTTGTTCCAATACCGCTAACCGCTCAGGCAGCACAACATCTGATAAACCATTGATTATCTTGCTTCTGTCTTCGTAGTAAGTTTGCATTTTGTTGGGTATTGGTGTTTTAATTTCAGATTTTTACAAGTCCATTGTGGTGTATCTGACGCCAATTACCAGAATATCATCAACTTGGTCGTATTTTGAACCGCGCCATTCTTCGTTTGCAATTCTGATCAAATCTTTCTGCTCACGCATTGGTTTGTCTTTTATGCTATTGAGCAAATCTTTGAATCGTCGGGTGAGGTATTTTTTGCCATCGCCGCCACCAAATTGGTCGGTGATGCCGTCTGAGAAGATGTAGAATTGGTCGTCCGGATTAAAAGTGCGCACATTGTTTATGAAGGTGTTGTTTATTGAAGTGCCTGTTATGTTGCTGGTTATCGGTATTTTGTCGCCTTTGATTTCTTCAAAACCATTGCTGTTGAAAAGGTATAGAGGGCGCATGGCTCCACTAAATTCGATAGTGTGCAACTTCTTGTCAATCACCGCTAAAGCAATGTCCATACCATCGTTGTTTTGCTCTTGGGTGTCGCTTTTTAGTGAAATTTTGATTTTCCGGTTGAGGTTTTTCAAGATGTCGGCAGGTGTATGAATGCCGTTGTGAATAACAATTGAATTGAGCAAATAGCTGCCAATTATTGATAAGAAAGCCCCCGGAACACCATGCCCCGTGCAATCGACAGCCGCTATAAAGTATTTATTTTCAATACGATGATACCAATAAAAATCGCCACTGACAATGTCTTTCGGCATAAATAGCACGAAACTGTCGTTAAAATCGCGGTGTATCTGCTTGGGTTTTGGCAGGATGGACGTTTGGATACGTTTTGCATAGCGTATGCTGCCAAACATTTCGTTCTGTCTATTTTCAATTTCGCTTTTCTGAACCAAGGCTAAATTGCGTTGCATTTCGGCCTCGTTTTTCTGCTGCTCGATTTTTTTCTCGTACATTTTTATTTGGGTAATGTCGGTGTCAACTGAAATTATCAATCGCACTTCGTCGTTGTCGTCGAGAATGGGAGTGAGTGTGGTTTGCAGCCAGCGTTGGTCGTTTTCGGTTTTCATTTCCGATTCGTATGCAATCACGGCTTTCTCTTTCAGCACCGATGCAATCACATGTTTTAGGTTTTTATTTGAACTGACAGTTGTTACGTTTATTGGTTTTTCAAGATATTTATAATCCTCAATATCAATATTTATGCGTTTTCCGTAAGCGGCGTTGTACCAGTCAATATCGCCATTTGGCTTGTAAATGACAATCATATTGTTTGAAAGGTTGGTGATGGTTGAAATTTTGCTTAGTTCGGTATTTCGCATTTGTAGCAGTTCTTTTTGTGCGCGTAATTCCTCGCGTTGCGATTGCAGAGTATCGCGTTGCTGAATAAGTTCTTCGCGTTGCGAACTGAGTTCTTCTTTTTGTTGATTGATAAGCTCGGTACGCTTATTTATATTGATTTCCAAGTTT
>CALBPW010000278.1 GCA_937899145.1 uncultured Bacteroidota bacterium | reverse complement strand
TTGTGTTTGTTATCCATAGGGCGAGGATAACACCCGATATTGCGAATGGAACCGCCATCATAATGATGAATGGTTTTACGAGTGATTCAAATTGCGATGCCATAACCACAAATACAAGCATTACGATGAGCGCAAGGAGCAAGCCCATATTGCCGAAGGTTTCTTGCTGGTCCTCATAGCTGCCGCCAATTTTTATGGTGATGCCTTGCGGTGTTTGTATGTTGCGGCTGATTAAGGCTTTAACATCTTCCGCCAATTCGCCAAGCGATGTTTCGTATGGCGTAACTTGCACCATTACAATACGTTGACGGTTGCGACGGTCGATTTGTGGCGGACACCAATATTCCTCAATAGTGGCAAGTTCCTTCAACTTTATTTGTGCGCCAGTAGCCGATGGAATGGTCAGATTCTCAATGTCGGTTATTGAGTTCCGGTTTTCTTCTTTTAGGCGGACAACAATATTATATTCGTCGCCATCTTCTTTTAAGTAACCAACTGTCATGCCATTAACGCGGTTGCGCACGTAGGTTGCTACGGTAGCCGATGTCAAGCCGTGAAGCGACAATTTTTCTTTGTCAACTTTCACGTTTAGTTCGGCGCGGTCTTCCTCGCGGCTTACTTTGGCATCGCGTGCGCCGGCTATGCTGTCGGTTACCATTTGCCTGATTTGTTCAGCCAAAATGTTTGTCTGGTCGAAGTCGTAGCCGTATATCTCAACGTCAACTGTTTGTGCGCCCATACCGCTCGATGTTGAGCAGTAATATTTGTTTATCTCTGGATAGTTCTTCATCTCCTTGCGCAACACTTCCGAAATCTCGAATATTGTGCGTTCGCGTTCGTAGCGTTTGGTGCAGGCTACAATCATCGATATTTTGTTGTAGTTGGTTGATGAGAATATTGCACCTACGTTTGAATTGTCGTTTGTGCCTGCTGATGTTGACAGAATGCGAATTTCAGGAACAAGTTCGTGGAACCGCTCCTCAAGCCGGCGGGCCGTTTTCAGTGTCTCCTCAATGCGTGTTCCGCGTTGCAGTTCGATGGTAACTGTTACGCGGGCGTTGTCGGATTCTTGCATAAAGTCGGTTCCGATGAAACCTAATATAGCTGGCAGAAGCGACAGTAAGAAGAATGCAATTATGCATGCCATTGTTGTCTTTTTGTGATTCAAGCAAGAGCGCAGCACGCGGGCATACCAGGCGTCAAGCTTGTCGAGCATTTTAACCACCGTATTCTCATACGACCATTTTTTCGATTCTTTCTTCTTCTCAACCAGTTTTCCGTTTTCAACAACCAAATTTTTGCCTTTCAGCATCACCGATGCAAGCATTGGGGTAAGCGAGATGGCTACTGTTGTTGATGTGCAGACGGCTATGGTAACAATCCAGCCAAGTTCTTTAAACAAGATGCCGGCCATGCCTGTCAGCATTGTAAGTGGCACAAACACAGCCACAATAACAAGTGTGGTGGCGATAACCGAAATCCAAACCTCGTTGGTAGCGTAAATGGCGGCCTCGCGTGGGTTTGAACCTCGCTCAATATGCTTGGTGATGTTTTCGAGTACCACAATGGCATCGTCAACCACCATACCAATGGCAATGGTTAGCGAGCAGAGCGATATGATGTTGAGCGAACTGCCGACAGCCAGCAGGTATATGAATGCTACAATCAAGGCGATTGGAATTGTAAGGCCGATAATGATTGTCGCACGCCAGCGTCCAAGGAAGAACAGCACAACCAGCACCACAAACAACAAGGCGTACATGATAGATTCCGCCAAGCTGTTGATGGCGTTCTGAATTTCTTCCGATGAGTCGTAGATAATTTCGATGTTGATGTCGGCTGGCAGGTCGTCTTTCATCTCAGCCAAAGTTTCCCGCACATCTTTACAAATCTGAACGGTATTGGCGCCCGATTGTTTTGTGATTATCAATCGCACACCTTCGCGGCCGTTGATTTTCTCGTCAAGCGACAGGTCTTTGATGGTGTCGCGGACGGTGGCAATATCGCGGACAAATATTTGTTTTCCGCCGGCTGTGGTGGTTACAACAATATTGTTGATTTCATCGCTGCTTGCGT
>CALBPW010000277.1 GCA_937899145.1 uncultured Bacteroidota bacterium | reverse complement strand
TGCCGTCTGGCAAAATCACAATTGATGGGCATGAATTTGACGCGAAATCGAATTTAGGTTTTATTGATAAAAATAAAGTTGTGAGAATTGTTGGTTGCAGCACTGGACAATTATATGTCGAAATTAACAAACAATGACAAATATTAAATATGGAAAGCACTGAATATAAAACAGATAAGTTTCAACTAAGCATCGGTCAATCGTTTTTGATATTAGGAGTACTTTTTGCAATAACAATTGCCATTTCTCTACTTCAACTCAAACTTCTCCCACTCGCTACAAAAGCCACCAGTTGGGTTTTATTGCTTTGCTACATTCTACAATTCGGCTTAACAATATTTGTTGTCTTCAAAATATTCAATCTGAAAAATTTTAGCACGAATTATGTTAAATTGAATATTTTCATTTTGTCGCTGTTTCTAATTTTTGCATTAGGAATAATTTCAGAATCAATAAGCTCGCTAATACCAATGCCCGATATTGTAGCTGAAATTTTTAAAGACGCGATACAAATAAATTTTGCTGGTTTTCTGACAGTTGCAATAGCTGCGCCAATACTTGAAGAGTTACTTTTCCGCGGAATAATTTTGAGAGGTTTGCTTCAACACTACTCACCATCAAAAGCTATTGTTTGGTCGGCAATAATTTTCGGCATCGCACACCTCAACCCGTGGCAATTTATTGCCGCTTTTATTGTTGGTTGCGCAATTGGCTGGCTCTATTGGAAAACAAATAGCATTTGGATTGGGATTTTTATGCACTTCGTCAACAACTCAACAAGTTTCCTAATCGCATATTTCACAGGCGATGTAAACACATCAATAATCGACTATTTTGGAGAAACTATAAATCAAGTTATCGTTTTGTTCTGCTGCGTTTTAATAGCATTTTTAGCAATTTATGCGATGAGAAAATGGTGTTTTACAAGATAATCACAAAATTTATATTATAGCTTAACACGCTTATAATCAGCACAATTGCGCTTAAACACTTAATAAAAAGCACTTTCGCTTCCGATTAATTGGCACAACAATAATTCTACCGTTTTACCAGCTTAATCACAATTGGCACTTGCCCTGCGACAGATATTTTTGCGAAATACAGGCCTGATTGCCAACACTTTGCATAATCGCTAAAACAAATTTCATGTTCACCTTCAGCATAGTGCATATTGCAAAGTTGCGCAATCTTTTGCCCTTGAATATTGAATAATTCGATAAGTACCTTTCCGTCAACCGGTTGGCTCCAAGATACCGTAGCGTTTTCAGCAAATGGATTTGGACTGCATGACGCGAAAACACTTCTCGTATTTTCTTTATAATCAGCACATTCAGTTATAAAACTATACAATGTCGCGAAATTATCGTTTTGAGCACCCGGAGTACCATAAAGCACTGAACTTTTCCACGCCTTTGCTTCAAAATTGTCGGCAAACGGGTCGGTAAGCGACAATGTGTTTCCATCGCCATTTGGCTCTGCCGGCCATGGCGACTTACTTTTATATGTAACATTGTCAATCAAAATTCCTTTGTCATCAAACAATCGGACTGCATCAGACTTGCCAAGTCCGAAATCGAAATTTCCGATTGCATTTTTTATTTCCGGCCAGTATTTCAGCAATTTATCTTTACTCGAACAAACAACAATATAGCCATACGCAGGAATTATTGTACCTCGAGGCATGATAAAGGGTGACTCATCCCCTTCATCGGTTAGCATCCAGCCCGAAATATCGATGTCAGCGGCTGTTGTATTATAAAGTTCAACCCAATCCTTTGTATCTTGCGTATCACTCGATTTATAGTTTATCTCATTGATAACCACACTGTTGAATTTTGAATCATAAGGTTCAAAAATTGCAGTAAATGTTGTTGCTGAACCAACTTCGGTTTGAAGTTTAGGATTTTCAAGTCCAGTTTCCGCCCAACGCACGAACCGATAGCCGGGACGTGCAATGGCCCGCAGCGGAATCGGATTTTTTGCGAAATAAATTCCTTTCCACGGGAAATCTGTTATTTTCAACGAGTTAAGTTGAATATAGCCTGCTTTTGCGTCATCAACATTTACGGTAACTTCGACATCAGAACCTGCAGAAAAACGTGAGCGCAAGTGATTTCGCATGTAAGTTGGGCGTTGGTTGGCGAAATTGCGCATTGCCTCCAAGCGTTGACTGCGATAGCTGTCGCTATGACCCCATTTTTTATTGTGGTAAACAATTTCGGTTTCGATATTTGAATTTAAGCTATCTATCAAAGCGTTAACAGTTTCCGGAGCAAATTCGCGATTTATACGATCGCAAAAACGATTGATAAATTCGCGCTTAAAATCGGCATTTTTAACCAAATTACGAAGTAGAAATGTAGCCCATGGCGCATTCGCATAACTACTGCTATTGGCTGACAAGCAGAAAGTTACCATATTATCAGTATAATCATTATCGTCCCAAATGGCATAGCCGAAATCGGTATCGAAAAGCATCCAACGCCAACGTCCGTCAACTGATTGCGGGCGCCAATATTTAAGATTATTGCCCGGCCAATCTTGATTATTGCAATACATCTCCGACACCATATATTCCATGTACTCATCAATGTCCATTTGCGTTTTTATGTAATTGTAGTTATCAGTATCGGCAAGTGAGTTTGATGTGATAAAATCGAGCATTGCCTGATAATGGTCGTAACTGCCTTCTTTAACTTCATCTCTATTTTTTATATTTCAACTTTCAACCTTCAACCGTATACGCCCCGC
>CALBPW010000276.1 GCA_937899145.1 uncultured Bacteroidota bacterium | reverse complement strand
CATCGAGGAAGCGCACATGCGCAACCGCCAGCTGATTGCACGCTGGACGCTCGAAAAAGGCAGAGCCGAAAATGTTGTTGAACTGCAAAAAACCGACGGAAAAAGTTACACCCGAATCAACGATTATGCGAAACTGAGAGAACTTTTCGGCAAGTTGCTGGCTGAAATTCAGCGCATTAAATCAGAAGGCGACTACGAGGCTGGCAAAAATTTGGTTGAAACATACGCTGTAAAGATTGATTATCAGCTACATAAAGAAGTGCTCGACCGTTATCGCAAACTAAACCTTGCGCCATACGGAGGCTTTGTCAACCCCGTGCTGAAACCTATTGTTGAAAATGGCAAGATTACAGATATAACTATCGATTACTCAGAGTGTTACACCGAGCAAATGCTACGTTATGGAGAGGAGTTTTCGTTTTTAGAGGTTGAAGAAAATTTTTAATTTTACTCAAACTTTTTGATGACAAAAAATACAACTACACAATAAAAACGCCATCTGCTTAACAACGCAAAAATTCAACTGTATATGAGAAAATTAGCAAGCATTCAGGTGATTAACGGAATTGAGCCAATTGAAGGAGCCGACCGTATTGAACTTTGCCACGTTTTGGGCTGGCAATGTGTCGCAAACAGAGGCGAATTCAAGCAAGGCGATAAATGTATCTATTTCGAAATTGACAGTTTCTTGCCAATCAAACCACAATTTGAATTTTTACGCACAAAAAGTTATAAGAAAACCGAGTTGATGGGCGAAGGCTTTAAGATTCGGACAATGAAATTCCGCGGACAAATTTCGCAAGGTCTAATCCAACCGCTAACCGCCTTTCCTGAACTTTCCGCCAACCTCGAAACAGGCACCGATGTGACTGAAATTCTGGATGTTAAGGAATGGGAGATTGAAGAACGCGCCACCACAGGCGGCACCATTGTTGGCGACCTTCCACAAGATGTGCCACACACCGACGAAACTCGCGTACAGGCTTGTCCCGAGCTAATTCAAGAATTTGCAGGACTTGAGTACTACATCTCAACAAAAATGGACGGTTCGTCGCACTCCATCAGCATTGACCAAAACGGATTTCACGTAACTGGCCACAACTACGAGTATAAAGACGACGGCACGTCAGACTTTTTCAAACTTGCAAAAGAACGCGGCTACGAGACAAAAATGCGCAACTATATAGAAAACAACCAATTGCAAACTCTGACAATTCAAGGCGAATTTTGCGCACCCGGCATTCAGAAAAACCGTCTTCGGCTTGCCAAACCCGAATGGTTCGTATTTACCGTACGCATTGATGGCAAACGCGTGGGACTGAGCAAGATGCAAGAAATTTGCACAGAATTAGGATTGACAACAGTTCCTATTGAGGAAGTCGGCACCGATTTGCCATCAAAATACCCGACAGTTGAAGCCCTTTTAGCGCGCTCCGACGGCGAGTATCCCAATGGTGGCAAAAAGGAAGGTATTGTTATCCGCCCAACCGAACCTGTGTTCAGCGCACTCATCAGTGCCAGCCTATCAATGAAAGTTGTTAACAATAATTATTTATTAAAGAACGAGGATTGATAATTCACCCCAAACTGCACAAATACCCCAATTTGTAAAAGCCGAACATCCACATCGATGGCTTGTTACCCAACAAGTTACGTTCAAGCACTCGGTGCAGCAGGCTGAATTTGAAAGCGACAAAGCCTGCTAAATGCAATTTCTGCAACTTGCTGTAAGTCTGCAATAATTGGCTGTAACCACGCAATTCATCGGCGTGGGCTTTCAGGTTTTCGATTCCACAGCGCGTTTTTTCAAGAAATTGCTCAGCAGTATCAGTATCGTCATGATAGACAGGATTTTCGATATGCAGAATCGGCACAGCGGCCAGCTGCAGTTTCTCACCGAAAAGTGTGTCTTCGTGACCGTAATTCACAAAAGTTTCATCGAAACGGATTTGATGAGCCAATTTGCTATCAATCAGATAGTTTGATGATTTAAAACTCTTGTATGGGTAGTCTTGTCGTTGTTTCAATGTCAGCACTTCGTGAGTAATGCCGTATTTAAAGCGCAATCGATTGACATTCAACTCATTGCCACTTCGATAAGCCAATCCACCGCAAACAACCCGCGCCTGCCCCATTGCATCGGCGTAGCGTTTCAAGAAATCGGCATCAGTAGGGAAAACATCGGCATCGAGACACAGAATACACTGATATTTAGCAGATCGGAAGAGCACACGTCTGAACTCCAGTCACTAGC
>CALBPW010000275.1 GCA_937899145.1 uncultured Bacteroidota bacterium | reverse complement strand
AGCTGAGCTGTTGCTTTGGTAATGTAAGCGCCTTTGCCAAAAGCCTTGCTGTATGCCAATCCGTGATACGATGGGTCGGGCTCAGTCAATCCCGGAAATTTATCTTTATGAGCGTCCCAATCGAAATTACCGCTGTCGACAATGCAGCCGCCAACGTTGGTTGCGTGTCCGTCCATATATTTGGTGGTGGAGTGTGTTACAATGTCGCAGCCAAACTCAAACGGGCGGCAGTTGATTGGCGTTGGAAAGGTGTTGTCGACAATCAGAGGCACACCGTGCGAGTGGGCAATGCGGGCGAATTTTTCAATATCAAGCACGCTAAGTACCGGATTTGCAATAGTTTCGCCAAACAAGCATTTGGTATTCGGGCGGAAGGCTTTGCTAATTTCTTCTTCCGAAGCATCGGGGTCAACAAAGGTAACTTCGATGCCTAACTTCTTCATTGTTACGGCAAAAAGGTTGAATGTTCCGCCATAGATGCACGACGACGCTACAAAATGGTCGCCAGCCTCGCAAACATTAAAAACCGCATAGAAATTAGCCGCTTGACCTGATGATGTCAGCATTGCAGCAACACCTCCTTCAAGAGCGCAGATTTTGGCTGCAACCGCATCGTTTGTAGGATTCTGCAAGCGTGTATAAAAATACCCTGACGCCTTTAAATCGAACAAATCTGCCATTTGCTCGGTATTATCGTATTTAAATGTTGTGCTCTGATATATTGGCAACACGCGAGGCTCGCCTTTGGTTGGTTTCCAACCCTCTTGTACACAAATGGTACCTAAATTATGTTTGTTACTCATTGATAATTAATATTTTATGATTACAATTGTTTTCAGCTGCCGGCTCTAAAATTTAACTTATTTAATATCACTTATTTTCTTTTTCTATTCCTTTATAATTTTCGCAATAAAAAATGTCGTAAGCCGGAACGCCTGCCACTTTTACGCAATGTATTTTTCGCACCTCGTCAAAATAAGGAACAATCAGATGGAATTGTGTATTGCTATTCAAGCGAGGCTTAACCAATAGCCCGTTTTTGTTTTTTAAATCATTGGCATTCAGTCCGATATATCCAAAATGATAAGGTGTTTGAGCAATAATTTGCGGTCCGTAGATGGTGTCGCCGCTATAAAAACTGATTTTTGAAGCCGTTTTGTAGCCATCGGTTGCAAAAACAAATGTGTTTGGATTGGCTGCGTGGACAGAGTCAACCTCGTGTGCCAATTGCTCTGAATCTAAGCCCAAATCGTAACGTACGTATGGCGAGTTTGGAGCCAAAACAATTTTGTAGACGCATACAACATATAAAACCGATGTTAGCGCCCAATGCCAAAATTGCCAACGCTCCTTCATTACTTTCGAAATCATTATAATGCCGGTTATATACGTGGGTATCAGCCAATTGTATTTAACTTCTCCAAAAACCGACACTAAATAAACACCGATAAATGCCGGAAAGAAGAAACTAAATAAAAACCACATTTCGGCATTGGTTTGATTAGGTTTTGTGATGATGCGCCACAAATATTTGCCAAATAGCCACCACAATCCAATAAACAAAACTGGCATGAGTATAATCACTTGTGACAGAATGAATTGGAATACATTTCGCGGTGTATCACTGTCGAATGGCTCAGCTCGCAAAACCGACGGTAGGCGGAAGGTGATAAAATCGTTTCTGATGTTCCAAACCAGCATTGGCAATGCCAAAAGTAGCATTATCAATATTGACAGATAAAGCCACGGCTGGGCTAATAGTTTTCGATGCCGGCCTGAAAAAATCAAGAAGATAATTAAGCCGATAGGAATGCCAAGTGCCGGAAATTTACTATTGAGCGCAAGCCCCATAAAAATGCCCGCATAAATCCAATGTTTGACAGATTTTTCGAAAATCGCACAATAAAAAGCCCAAATTGATAGCGTCCAAAATAGGACAAGTGGCACATCGGGACCGTTTTGGAGCGACATTGAGGTTACTAACATTGATGTGCAAAATAACACCCATGCAAGATATTTTCGCTCGCCCCGCAAAATTTTTGAGGCAAGCAGCAAAAAGGCTAACTGAGCTAATACTATTACGACAAACGATGCTATTTTGACGGCATACATGTTGTGCCCAAGCACTGCCATAAATAACCAAATAATGTAGCCGATGAGCGGCGGATGATCGAAGTATGAAAGCGAAAGGTTGTCGGCGTAATATGCAAAATACGACTCTTGCGGCGTTAAGCCGACAAATGGGATAAACGCTAATCGTAAAATATTGAAAATGACAACTATAATAATCGCTTTTCTCATAAATGTTTTTTCAGCGTTGCAAAAGTAAATAAATTAATGGATTTGGAAAGGCGGGCTGTTTTATACTGCACTATTTGCTCTGTAACCAACTGAAAAACTCGGCACTTTTTTGCCGGCTGACTACCTCGTTGTTTTGTAAATAAAAAAAACAGCCCGCAGTGGTTTATTCCGCAGGCTGATACCCCAATAGGTATTTTATGAAAATAAAAGGTTTATTTTTTATACAATCCTATATAAGCAAATATCTGAATTAGTTTTTTTTAAGTTTGCCAAGACGGGCTGTAACTTTGTAATCGGTGGAAGTAAATAAAAAGAGAAAATTTGTACGATGTGATTCCACTTGCGGATACACAACTACATCATAGCCCGGGTTCTTCTGCATTAAGTCATAAATAGCATAGTTGGAACCATTTCCAGCAACAAGATTACCTACTATTGGAATGTTCACACTCTGTGCTGCGCCAGTTTCTCCTGTCTTTTCACTGAAAAGCCGAGCCCAATCTATTCCAAAAACTCTCACAACTTTAGCTTCGCCAGTAACTTGGTCTGAAAGTTCAAAATCGTTGGCAGTCAGTTCGACACGCACATTAGGCTCGCGCATCGAATGACGCGACGAGGTACAACTGGAAAATAAGGCTACAACACCGCATATAGCCATAATCATGCTCAAATGTTTCATTTTCTTAATAATTTTAAAAGTTCATAATATAGATTAATGCTTTATAGCCAGATTTGGGTAGATACCTTGCATTTGTTGTTTATAAGCCATAACCCCGCTTTCCGACAATTCAATAATATTGTCCGAGCCATACATTTTCACGTGGTTTTCGTCAACAAATGTTAGGAAATCAACTGTATTGCCATTTACAGTTGCCGACCAAGTGCTGTTGCCCCTATCGTAAGTTAGAATGGTAATAACACTGGTATTAACGTCAGTAATTGTGTAACCTGTTTCATTACTTTCAATTGAATAAGTGCCATTTTCGCCTTCAATTGTTTTATCAACTTGAGCAACAGGATTGCTTCCTGTCCAAAATTCGATAGAGTTCAGAACTACGGCATCAATTAAAATCGAAATCTCATACGCTGGAACTATCCACGCAACAACAAACACCAACTCGTTTACCCATTTGTTATTACCAACGTTATTGTTCCAATCAAGAACGGTGTTAGTTAAACCAAACGAACCAATACATGAGTTGAAAAGAACAGCAGATGCAATAGACATTGCCGCCAAACGATTTAAATACTTGTGTTTCATAACATAAAATTTTTAATAGGTTTTATCAATAAAAAATTCCATTTGTTTTATAATAAACCATACCGCTGCATAGCACATTGCTACCAAAAGCCAGAACAGCAACATCGACACGCTGAAACTGAATATTTCCAAGTCGAACACATTTGCCATAGTTCTGAACACTTCAACTTTAGTAACCGAATAGACTGACATTATTGCATTGCATATCAAAAATGCCAGCAATCGCAGCATTCCAACAATTACGCATACTAAAGCAGTTCTTTTCAGTCCGATTAAAAACATTGTACTATCCTACTTTTTATGGCGTATTGGGTTTCGTTTGAGAGATCGGAAGAGCACACGTCTGAACTCCAG
>CALBPW010000274.1 GCA_937899145.1 uncultured Bacteroidota bacterium | reverse complement strand
TCCGATCTATCAGCGTCGGCTTGCTCGGCAAGCGCATGCTGAAGCACTGTTTTGCCGCAGCCAAATGGTCCCGGAATAAAGCCTGTTCCGCCTTCTGCTATCGGGTTCAAAGTATCAATGCAGCGCACGCCTGTTTCCATCACCTTAAATGGACGTGGCTTGTCGGCATAAGCGCCAATAGCAACTTTAACTGGCCATTTTTGCGCCATTGTTACTATAACTTCCTCGTTGTCAGCATTAACAAGAGTTGCAATAGTGTCGGTTATTTTGTATTGACCAGTTTTGGCTATCGATTTTATGGTGTAAGTACCCGAAAAAGCAAATGGCACCATTATTTTATGGGGAAGCCAGCCTTCTTTTACCTCGCCCAACCAATCGGCTGCCACAACTTGTTGCCCAACCTCAGCTGTCGGCTCAAAATCCCACAATCGCGATTCATCAAGTGCTGCGGTATATTCGCCACGTTTCAGAAAAACGCCTTCCATGGTAGTTAGGTTGTTTTGCAATCCATCGAAGTTGCTCGATAGTAAGCCCGGCCCTAATGTCGCCTCAAGCATATAGCCTTGAAACTCAACCTCATCGCCAGTTTTTAGTCCGCGTGTACTCTCATAAACCTGCACCGAAGCCGTATTGCCAGTTATCTTTATAACTTCAGCCATCAGGCGTGTGCCACTTAAATTGATGAAACAAATTTCGTTTTGAGCCACAGGGCCATTAAGTTCAACTGTAACCAAGTTGGAAATGATACCTGTAACTTTTCCTGTTGTTTTCATTATTTGTTAATTTCTGATTTTCAATTAAATAAAGTCAATTTTTAGTTGACAAGCCATCAAATGTGCCACGCACCTCACCAAGCAATTGCCGAAACATTCGCTCGCCTGCTTGCTTATCGAGTTGCGTCCAACGCTGCACAATGTGCGCTTTAACTAAAAAAGAAAGTATGGTTGACAAGCTGAAATACTCCGACAGTGCCAAATCGTCAGCCTTTTGCCATTTCAGCATATCTAATTGTTGTTCACGTTGCAAGAAATCCGATAGTGCAAAAATTTCATTCACTTTTTTTTCCTCTTCAAATTCGATGTCGTCAAGCGCAAGCATGTATTTTGAAGCGTTTTGCTGCAATTGTGATGCCAGATAGGTAACTTTTTTGTTTCGCAAAAGAGCGTCGAAAGTGAAATATTGGCGCATAAACCGATTTTTGCTTTCTGATGTTTTTGCGTAGAAGTCTGCATTGAGCGTTTCGTCAGCAAATCCTTCCTCAAAAAGATTGATAATCAGCTTATCCGATTCCGATAACAAGTCAACTATTTGCGATTGCACATCGGTATATGAAAATTGTGAACTGCCAAAATTGATGGTCAAATCGGGTAAACTTGCTACTATGTAAATATAGTTATCCATTTAGCCGAAAAGTATTTTTTTTGCAGCCGGCCTCAAATACGAAGCTATAAGTTTCGAAAATTCGTCATCGGTAAACTGCAGAGTGTAGCCGGCATTTTTCGGTGAAATTTTGAAACCTGCATTTAGTTTTTTATCGTAATCAACTGTAATTGAAGCTGATAGTTGTTTGTTAATTTCGTTCCGAATAAAAGGTTCTACTGATTTTTTAACAGATTCGGGCAGAATAATATCCAAATCGACAGGTTCGGATTTAGCAGGATTAAAGGCATTTACAATTGCTGAAATTAGCGATTTTGTAAATTCATCGGCAGAAAGAGCCTTTTCGATTGGTTGTGTAACAATCTGAGTTACAATCAATTTCTCAATTTCTTGTTTAATGGCAGCAATACTTTGGGTTGTTGCCATTTTTACATCGGCTTCAGCTTTTAGTTTTAATTCTTCAGCTTGTTTTTGTGCTTCAGCAATAATGCGTTCGGCATCAGTTTTTGCCTTGTTTACAATCTGTTCTGCGTCGGTTTTTGCTTTTTTCAGCAACTCTTCGCCTTCTTGCTTTCCTCGCGACAGACCTTCGGCATATAGTTTGTCTGTCAGTTCTTGCAGTTTGTTTTGCATATATAGTTGTTTATCAATATTCTACGCTAATCATATTTTGCAAAAGACGCTTGCAAAATGCAGAATGATTGTAAACATACTAAAAATTTTTAACTCGACAAATCTCCTTTCCGCTTCTATTTAGCCTTTACTTTCTACTCTTTACTCCTCGTTCATCTTACTTTCAAAATCATCAACAACGGCGCGAGCATCAGCCAATTTCTTTTTACATTTGGCAAGCATTTCGCCAACACGCGCCACTGCATCTGTCAATTGATCAACATCTAAGCGATTGTTTTCAATGTCGCTGATTATTTTTTCCATCTCCTCGATGTTTTTTTCGTATGAGAATTCTTTTGCCATAATTTAGTGTTTTAATGATAATTCTTCTTGTTGCTGTTCTTTTGCAATTCGCTTGCCTTCAAGATGTCGGCGCAAAATTTCGGGTGTTGTTTTCCAACGCTCGTGCATCCAAACCCATTGTTCCGGGTGCTCGCGAATTATTTGTTCAATAGCATCGTTATGTTTCTGCGTATTGTAACGTATTGTTTCCAAGTAAGTTGCCTTAATCTCAAATGGTATTTCAGGCAACATTTTAAATATGTAAGTATTGTCTGCATTGTTGCGAATGGTGTACATTGGCACAATCGGGGCTCCCGTATCCATTGCCAATCGGGCGCAACCTATCGGTGTATATGCCTCATGTCCAAAGAATTGCAAAAATTCACCACGAATATTTTTGCTGTCTTGGTCAATCATAATAATCAGGCATTCTCCCTTTTTCAGCCGTTCAACAAGCGTATTGTAGCAATGGTCGCGAGTAATGTTTGCCATGCCGCGCGTTTCACGCAAGCTAATCATTAGTTTGTCGAGTGCCGGATTTTTTATGCGAGAGCTCACTCCCATTGATTTATAGCCAAGCACTGGCGGCATAAAAGCCGAAAATTCCCACCCGGGTGTGTGTGTAACCAAGCACAAAACTCCTTTGCCTTTTTGATAGGCTGCACGTAAATTTTCTTCTCCTTCAAACTTGAAATAACGCGAAAATTGTTCCCGTGTTTTCATTTTCCAAAACAAAGCGTAATCGGTAAACGTTTTGGCAAGCGATATAAACATTCGGCGTCCGATTTCGTCATACTCGCCCTTTTGCTTTTCTGTTCCAAAAGCAATTGTAAGATTATGTTCAATTACTTTTCGGATTTTTGGAAGCGAATAATAAACTGGTGTAGCCAACAAACCATGCCACCACAATAGCGGACGGCGTGGCGTCAGTCTTCCAAGAATAAATATGGAATGCAAAAAATGATAAATAACAAAGTTCCTTACGGGACGTATTACATAAACTTTGAATTTTGTAGCCATCTTTCAATTTTAAGTGCTTGCGAATGTAATTTAAATCCCATAAAAAAAACTTTTATTTGACCAATATTTATTTTACACTGATTATTAACCAATTAACAAAAACTATTTTACATTAACCGGCCGCTTTCGTCAAGCATTTGCCGAATCAATGAATTGAAACTCTTCATTTTACGCAATTTTTCAATATCGATGTGCATACGGTATTTCCAGTAATTGCGAGGATTGGCTGGCACGTTAATGCGCTCTTGTTCAACATTTTTCACACGCAATTCGGATTCAAGCGCAAAAAAATCTTGAATTGGCATCATTGCGCACATTGCAGGCGATTGTAAATGGCTGTCAATTATCTGTTTACATATTTTTTCGTTTGCATGAGCCGGTGCTTTGCCTTTCTGATTAAGCCAATTGTTGAAATAACGCTGCGTTGATTCGCGATTTTCTTCCCACCAGCCACGTATGGTTGAAGTATCGTGCGACGATGTCGCACAAATTGATGTATACGGAATTTCTTGTAAATCAGCAAATTCAGTGAATGTTTTGGGCATACGTTGAATTTCCAAACTCAAGATTCCGAGTTGTAACATCACGGGGTTTACACATTCAGGAATCATACCCAAATCCTCACCGCAAACAAGCATGTCGGTTGAGTTAATCAAGGTGGGCAACTTCTTCAGCGCCGACTCACGCCAAAACTCATTATGACGATGATAGAAATAGTCGTTGTGTATCTGCTCTAAGACGCGTTTTTGGTCGTCCCATAGTTCGTTGTACGAATGCGACGACATAAGGAAAATACGCGGGTGCAGGAGATAATGATTCTGCTGGTCAACAACAAACAACACCTCGCAATGCAAGTACATAAGACCGTTGAGCAGATTTCTCTTCTTCTCTTGCTCATCGGCAGGCAATCGGTCGTACCATTCTTGTATCTTCTGCTGAGTGTCAAACTCGTCTTTAAACCAATAGATATATCCATCGTTGGTATTGAGGAAATGCTCTTTTGCTTCTTCGGTATCATAGCCGAAAACGTCGCCGAGGAAATTAGAACGGATATAGGGCTTCACTATGCGGTCGTAGTCGAGTTTCACACCCATATTCCAAAGGTCATCCATCGAATAAGGCAAAGCAGGGCAGAAATGGCCGGTCAGACCCCATACAGCCGTCTTTGGCATTTGCCATATACGGAAGAAACCGAGGATATGGTCGATACGGTAAGCATCGAAGTAGTCTTGCATTTTTTTGAATCGGCGGCA
>CALBPW010000273.1 GCA_937899145.1 uncultured Bacteroidota bacterium | reverse complement strand
CTATATCTGATAATATCACGCTCACAACTTTGCGGCTTATGCAAATGCCCCAGAGCGACATAATCGAAATCAGCAAACACTTGAGCGTCAACATTATCTAAGCCACCAACATTAACTTCTTCCGACTCGGTTCGACTGGCATTGGTTACAAACTGATGGCAGATTAGCACGTTTCTGCGTTTTTTATCAATATTCATCTTATTTATTGCCAATCGCATAGCGTCGGTATAAGAATTAATCTCTTCACCTTCAAAAAAGCGTTTTACAACCATCGGTTTAATGAATGGCAACATATAAAAAGCCACCTCGCCATAGCCGTCGCGCATAACAATTGGACGCACATTGCCATCGTAAACCGGCGACAGATTGATATGTTGCCGGCTCATAATTTCGGCGCCAAAGGCAAGCCGTTCAGGCGAATCGTGGTTTCCGCTTATGATAAATATTTGAGCGTCAGGCTTCAACAATTTTGCCAATCCGGTTAAAAACCAATCGAATAGTTGCACAGCCTCAGCCGACGGCACGGCTTTGTCGTACACATCGCCTGCAATCAGCACAGCGTCAACTTGCTGTTGCTTTGCGGCTTCGCAAATCTGCTTAAAAACATATTCTTGGTCGTCGCGCATTGGCATTTCGTTGACACGCTTACCAATATGTAAATCGGCTATATGGAGCAGTTTCATAAGTTGAATTTTATTCGACATTAACTATAATACGCTGATAACGCGACAGTTGCGGAGTCCCTTTATCGGTTACCTTAAGAATGATGTGCACTACCGAAGGCTTGTTGGGTGCTTTAAACACAGCTCGATGAATGTTTGGAGAACCATCGGTTTCAATATTTTGACTACCACCGGCCTCGGGATAGCAAAACCAAAGAAACGATAGCGCATCGCCATCGGGGTCGGTTGTGGGCGAGGCATCTAAGGCGAAAAACTCGCCACATTTTACTGTCAACTCGGTTGGGTGCGATAGTTTGGGCTGCGGAGGATGATTGGCATTGGCATAACTTGCTGTACACCAAGTCATTCGCGCGGCAAAATCGTTTTGGACATCAGTGCGCCACCGCCAAACGGTTGCAGTATAGCCACTCCGCTCGATGGTGTCTTTCCGCACTGCGCAGCCAAATTCATTATCGATGTAGGGCGTAAAATGGTCGATCGCGTTTGTCCAAATGGCATGTGGCTCGGACTCGATGGGCACGTTGCCGTTGAATCCGTTGGGGTCGCATTTGCTGATATCGGGTTTGTAAAATTCATATCGGCCTCCCCAACCTCCCCAATTTGGGTGTTCTGACGAGTTTAAACCATTGGGGATCAGGTTTAACCACGACGGCGTATCGCCTTCCATTCCGTAAGCGACATCGGGATAGCAGGCTGCAAGCGGATTGCGCTGCTGCTGAATATTTTTTGTTATCCAAGAGTTTGAAATCTTCTCATTATCAGCACCGTCGGCAACCTGCATCATTCCTGACCAAGTGGCATTGCCGTACCCGCCCGGGCTGACTATATAAAATAGCGAAGGAAAATTTCGGCGAATCCAAATGCCTGAATCGTCTTGGTCAGAAATTGTGTAGATGCGGAGTTTTGTAATAAGACGACTCATTTCGGCTTCAGATTTTGTGTTTTTGAGTTTAAAAAGAGCCTGCGCCAAAACATTTGTGCCACCCCACGCACAAATCCAAAGCGGGCGTTCGCCGGGCTGTTCAAGAATTTTGATAATCCACTCTGAACCTTCTGAATCGCAATCCTTACCAACACCTTCCATTCCGTAAACTGCCAGACCCGATTTTACACAGGATTTCAGATAGTTAGCCTCAGGATAACCCGCCTCATGCAAAAGAAGATTGCTGCGCACTTTGCCGTAAGCGTCAATTATTTTCAAGATGGTTTCTGGTGCCACCCGATTACGCATGTGAGTTGATGTTGTTGCCACAATCCCTTGAATATCAATCTGATTTGAATACAACATCAGTCTGACAAGCGATTGTGCATCGTCCGGTTCGTTTTCAACATCGGTTAGTATTATAACGCGCTCCGCGGCTTGGTTTGCTATTGGTTGCGCAAATATCAGCAGCGCAAACAAAAATATGCGGCTAAAGTATTGAGTAATAGTCATTATGAATGAGAAAAATTGTTTTTCCGAAATTATGAAAAAAACATATAAATTTTGTGAAATTGAAAACGAAAGTTGCACAATTGAAAACATTGTTTTTATATTCGCCAGCACACAACTCTACTTTTATGAAACGACTTATCACCCTATTTTTGGCTTTTTACGCCACCGCGCTTTGTGCACAAGAGCATAAATTATGGTACAGCAAACCGGCTGAACGGTGGCTTGAGGCTCTACCCATAGGCAACTCGAAACTTGGAGCAATGGTTTATGGCGGCGCCGGAAAGGAGGAAATCCAACTCAACGAAGAAACCTTTTGGGCTGGCAGCCCTCACCAAAACGTGGCTAACGATGCCGGGCAATATTTGAATGAGGTTCGCAATCTGATTTTTGCTGATAAAGAGCAAGACGCACACGAACTATTAGATAAGCGCTTTATTGCTGGTCCGCACGGAATGAGCTACCTGACTTTGGGCAGTGTGTTTCTCGATTTTGAACATTCTGAAATCAAAAATTACAGACGCGAGTTAAACCTTGCAACAGCTTTAAATACAACAACATACACTACCAACGGCATCAATTTTAAGCGTACTGTTTTTGCACCTCAAACCGAAAAAGTGATAATCGTTAAAATTGATTGCGACACAAAAAAGGCTCTAAATTTCACGCTATCGCATAAATGCGATTTAAAAACAGAACACACTGTAAATAAAAATGTTATAACAGCAAATGTTAAAAACCCAAATCAAGAAGGAATTGAAGGAAAACTAACTGCCGAACTGAAGATTATGATTGACAGCGACGGAAAAATCGCAACAGAAAACGACAGCACATTATCTGTCAAAAACGCCTCAAATGCAACAATTTACATTACTGCGGCAACCAATTTTAAATCGTACAACGACATAACAGCCAACGCAAGCGAGTTGAACGAAAAAGCGTTATCTTCGGCAAAGTCAAAAAGTTACAACGATATTTTGAATCAGCATATCGCAAAATATCAGGAGCAATACAATCGGGTGAAACTTATTTTGCCAAAAGATGAAAATTCAGAATCGGAAACCAATCGCCGCCTCGAAAACTTCTGCAATTCAGCCGATTACGATATGGTTTCGCTCATGATGCAATATGGACGCTATTTGCTAATCTCATCATCGCAACAAGGCGGTCAACCTGCTAATTTACAAGGTGTTTGGAATGCGCAAACCAACCCTGCATGGGACTCAAAATACACCATCAATATCAATACTGAAATGAATTATTGGATTGCTGGTGTCGGCAACTTGCTAAGCAACGAACTGCCACTTATCAATATGATTAACGAATTGAGTGCCAGCGGAAAAATCACAGCACAAAAGTTATATAACTGCAATGGCTGGGTAGCACATCATAACACCGACTTATGGCGCATAACAGGTCCTGTTGACGGCACTTATTGGGGAATGTTCCCAATGGGCGGAGCTTGGCTTTCCACACACATCTGGCAACATTTTTTATTCAGCGCCGACACCAATTTTTTGCGTCAAAACTTTGCCGCACTTAAAGGCTCGGCCGATTTTATTTTAGATTTTCTGCAAACCGACCCTCGCTACAACTCACTTGTTGTTGTTCCGTCAGTTTCGCCAGAGCATGGCCCACTTGGAAAACCGACACCCGTAACATCTGGCACAACAATGGACAACCAAATTGTTGCTGATGTTCTGACATCAACATTGAAAGCAATGAAAATCTTACAAATAACCGACAATCAATATTCTGAAAAAATAGAAACGGCCATAAGCCAACTTCCCGAAATGCGTATTGGACGCTATGGGCAACTGCAAGAGTGGCTGACTGATGCCGACGACCCCGAAGACGAACATCGACACATCTCGCACCTTTACGGCTTGTACCCGTCAAACCAAATATCGCCATACACAACGCCCGAACTCTTTTGCGCCGCTACCAACACCCTTAAACAACGTGGCGACATGGCAACGGGCTGGTCGCTCGGGTGGAAAATAAATTTTTGGGCGCGTATGCTCGATGGCAATCACGCCTTCAAAATAATATCGAACATGTTGAAGATTTTGCCAGCTGAATATGACGGTTGGGGCTTCATTCCTAAACAATATGCCGACGGCCGCACTTATCCAAACTTATTTGACGCGCATCCGCCTTTCCAGATTGACGGCAATTTTGGTTGCGCGGCTGGTGTCTTGGAAATGCTTGTCCAAAGCCACGATGGCGCTGTACACCTATTGCCCGCCCTACCCGATGTCTGGCAAAAAGGCGAAGTTACAGGTTTGCGCACCCGCGGAGGATTTATAGTCGATATAAATTGGAACGAAGGGAAAATAATCAACGCCAAAATATGCTCGGAAAATGGCGGCACAATTCGCCTTCGCAGTTATCAGCCGCTTAAAGGCGAAGGTCTAAAAAAAGCTGAAGGCAAAGCAGATAACATTCTTTTGCAAACATCGGAAACCAAAAAACCGATTATTTCAACTGAAAACAAAGAGAATTTGACACCCGACTTGAAAAAAGTGTACGAATACGATTTATCGACAGAGAAAAACGGCACCTACTCATTAAGAGCAGAATAATTCAGGCTGCAGACCTCTGACTGCAAGCAACACAATATTATTTCTGTTCTTATTTCAAATCTCCGGCCAATAAATCCAATTTAAACAGAATTCAGATGCCTTTCCACTTTTTTTATGTATAAAACATTGTAATATCAATATTATAAATAACTTGCCACCGGAAAAGTATTAACATTAAAAACAATGGAGAACGAAATGAACAGCGCTACAAATTCAAGCGAAACAAACCCCAAACTTGCTGTTGTGCGCAGCAAAAACCAAATTGACTTTTTTATGCACAACTACATTGTTTACAAAAAAAATGGTATTGTAGTGATAGATATTTTAACACCAACCGAGGATGGAGAAGACGCGCACAGCTACTACGAATTGACAGAGGAAGAGTTTGAAAACGACAATTTTCGCGCTTTAGCCGAAACCATCCGCAACAACAGGCAACAATTTGCCGACCGACTTTTAGCCTAATTGCTGTGTTTCACCCGTTGCGCAACTTGCAAAGTAACATTCAGTTGCCCACGCAATTTACGTGTCCTTTTTGTTACACACCTCACCCATTGGTGTTAGCGGCAGCCGACGATGTAAAAAAACACATTGATAGCCGCACCGATTGGAATGCCGAATTATCACACGAAGGAAAAATGTTTGGAGTGCTGATAGTACAACAAACAAATGGTGAAGTGGGCTTTATATCAGCCTTTTCCGGTAATCTTGACGGCAAAAATCAGCATCAGTTTTTTGTGCCTCCGATATTCGATGTGCTAAACCCTGATGGATATTTCAAAAAAGAAGAAAGCCGAATTACAGAGTTGAACAAAGAAATTAAACTCTTGCAAAACAGCACAAAACTTGCTGATTTACAGCAAAATTTAATCACTCTTGAAATTGAAGCCCAAAACGAAATAACTGCGCAGCGCAACATCAACAAACAGCACAAAGCCAAACGCGACGAAAGTCGAAAAATGAGCAATATCACTGATAATCAAGCGGCTGAATTTGTACGCCAAAGTCAGTTTGAAAAAGCTGAATTGCGCCGAATTGAACAACGATGGAAAAACTTGATTGACAATCAGAAACAACAAATCGCACTTTTCGAAACCGAAATTGAACAAAAGAAAACCAAACGGCGACAAATGTCGGAAGCATTACAACAATGGCTTTTTGAGCAATACGTTGTGCTAAACGCGCGCGGTGAGCAAAAAAATATTCTTCAGATTTTTGCCGATGAACGAGGCTCTCTGCCACCTGCTGCCACTGGCGAATGCGCAGCGCCAAAAATGCTTCAATTCGCCTTTCAACACCATTTAAAGCCCATTGCAATGGGCGAATTCTGGTATGGCGGCTCACCAGAAAGCGAAATCCGCCGCCATGGACAATTTTATGCTGCTTGTCATAGCCGTTGTCAACCTCTACTCAATTTTATGTTACAAGGCATTGATGTTGAACCAAATAGGCTTGAAGAAATAAAACATTCAAAACAACCGATTGAGATTTTATACGATGACACATGGCTTGTAGCAATAGACAAACCTGCAGGATTGCTATCAGTACCCGGAAAAGATGATGCCGACTCGGCTTTACAGCAAGTTCAAAACCTTTATAACAAACAGGCTGATATTCACAGATCGGAAGATCGTCGTGTAGGG
>CALBPW010000272.1 GCA_937899145.1 uncultured Bacteroidota bacterium | reverse complement strand
GGAATTTTCTTTTAGGTGTTATTTTGTCATTTTGTTGGTGGCAAGATGTCGAATATGCAATTTGAAAGCTCCTGAGTTTCTATATTCTAATTCCAAAACAAAAGAGACGCGCCTCAGTTTTTCAACCAAAGCGCGTCTCTCATTATTCTGTTGGTATTGGTTGGGGAAACTATTTGATTTTCAATGTTACAACACGCTGATTTAATCGGTTGTAGAAATATTTCAGTTTGTATAGCAATCGAGCGATTGTAGGGTATCTGCCTTGGTCGTAATCGCTCATAAAGTATTCATTTTCAATATGAATCTTGGAATTCCATTGTTCCATAACCTTAGTGTCAAGTTCCGACCATTGAAATTCGATTCCGATTTTTGAAATTGTATCGTGTCTTTTTGAGTGTTTGACGGCAATGTAGGCAAGCATGTCAAACACAACAGTAGCCTCGTCAAATTGGCGGCACACCTCATCGAAGAAGGCTTTAACCTCGGCTTGTTTGAAGTACATAAGCACTCCTTCGGCAATTATTATAACAGGTTTTTTGTGTGCTTTTACGGTGTCAATCCACGAGTAGTCAAAAAGCGATTTGCTGATGTATGTATTTCGTTCTGACTCAGTTAACACCTTGCGGCGAAAATCAATTGCTTCAGGTAAATCAAGGTCGTACCAATGGGTGATGTTTTTAGGATTGAGGCGCTCATAGCGTGCGTCAATTCCTGCGCCAAGTTGTATTGCAACGGCATCAGGATTTTTGCTGAAAAACTTTTCTATCTCTTTGTCAATCAGGCTTGCACGAACACAACAACCAACTTGTGAAAAAGTGGCGTTTTTGAATTTTGAAAAATCGTAGTCAACTCGATTGTATATTTCAAGTGCTTTCGGATCGCGCAATATTGGATTAACTTGCTTGTTTTCAACGGCTTTCGCCCAAAGTGTTATCAGCATTGATTCGGGCACATCTGTCAGTTTGTTTTCAATTTTTCCGCTCATTTTGTTTATTTTTGACGCAAGGTTACAACATTTATGGAAGGGTGTCAATCCCCAAAAGTTGGGATTTCTCTTGTTTAAAACGAAAAAAAGTGATATTGACTTATGCGATTGGTTGTTAGTGCTTTATGCC
Organism: uncultured Bacteroidota bacterium; assembly: GCA_937899145.1. Classification (GTDB taxonomy): domain Bacteria; phylum Bacteroidota; class Bacteroidia; order Bacteroidales; family SZUA-534; genus RUG13583. The sequence continues at coordinate 5,153 of CALBPW010000272.1, read as the reverse complement.
GGTTTGAAATATCTAAAGGCTGGCGGGATAATTTTGCGTCCGATAGTTATTTTTGGGGATAATCAATGTCAAGTTATTGGTAGTTTGGGTTCGTTTTCGTCGTCATTTTCTTCGCCTTTCAGTGTTGGCAAACTAATATGGCAGCGAACAGCCAAAATGCGTATCAAAATCACCGACGACGCTGTTATAACCTCACTTGTAGCGTTGTGTAGATTGGCAAATTGGCAGCCGAAAAAAATCATTCCGCCAATTATGCAAGCGATTGCGTAAATGTCTTTTCGGAATATGAGAGGCACCTCGTTAATCAGAGTGTCGCGCAAGATGCCGCCCGCAGCGCCAGTCAGCGTTCCCATGATTACATTTACCCAAAAAGGAAAGCCCACGGCAAGGCTTTTTTCGTAGCCAACAACGGTGAACAAACCAAGTCCGATAGCATCGAAAATAAACATTGTGGTGTTGATTTTTATCAGGTGTTTGCCGAAAACGATAACAGTTAGTAATGCTAATGCTGTGATTATCAAGTATGAAGGTTGTAACATCCAGAAAGGAGTGAGGCCTAAAAGCAAATCGCGGATTGTGCCACCGCCAACCGCAGTTACCAAGCCAACAACGTAAGCCCCAAACCAGTCAAATTTTTTTGCCGACGCCATGCGAATGCCACTTATTGCAAATGCAAATGTGCCAATGTAATCGAGTAATATGGTGAAAGTCATATAGTTAGTGATTAAAACTTGTTTATTGATTTCAGATTGTTGGCGTTCGTTATTGTCAATTGATCAATTATCAATTGTCAATTATAATGGCTTCCGGTTCAATTTTTATTCCGAATTTGTTGAATACTGTATCTTGCACATATTCAGCCACTTCGATAATGTCTTGACCTGTTGCTCCGCCTAAATTGACCAATACTAATGCTTGATTTTTGTGTACGCCTGCATTGCCGGCTTTGTTAACATAGCCTTTCAGTCCGCATTTGTCGATTAGCCAGCCGGCGGCAATTTTTATTTTCCCGTTTTCGGCAGGATAATGCACCATTTCAGGATATTGCAAAATAAGTGTTGATGCGGTTTTGGCATCTATTGTTGGGTTTTTAAAGAAACTACCAACATTGCCTATTAGTTTAGGATCGGGGAGTTTGCTATTGCGAATGTTTATAACTGCCTGACGCACAGTTTTTAACGTTGGCTTGCCAAGTTTTTCAATCTCGTTGCTTAAACTTCCATAATGTGTTGTGAAAGTTGGCTTTTTGCTTAATCTAAATATAACAGAATCAACTAAATAATTGTCTTTTAGCTCGTGTTTGAATATGCTGTCGCGATAGCAAAAATGGCAATCACTATTGGTCAATGTGGACGGTTGGCCATCTTCTAATTTAACAATATTGACTTTTTCGATTGAATCCTTTGCCTCGCAGCCGTATGCGCCAATGTTTTGTACAGGAGCCGCCCCAACGCTGCTCGGTATAAGCGACAAATTTTCAATTCCGCCCAAATTATTGTTAACAGCCCACTCGACAAACTCGTCCCACGTAGTTCCTGCTCCCGATTCTACATAGCAATATTCATCGCTTTCCCCAACTGTTTGTATGAGTTTGTTGGGTGAATAATCAATCCGTCAAAATTATTGATAAATACAATATTACAACCATTACCTAAAATCAGGATTTTTTTGTCGCTTAAATGGCCAAACTCATTAATTATCAGTTTTATATCGTCTGTTGAATTGTATTGGCAAAACCAATGAGCCGATACATCGAAACCGAAGGAATTGAAATTTTTAAGCGATGCATTCTCAATTATTTGCATTGTTTTCAGATTTTCAGCAAAGGTAGTTCTGCATTATCTAACAACAAATTATATTTATCAACATAAAAGCAACAAGTTAAAAAATTAGTCTGGTTCAAGCACCTTTTGACTTTTACATTTTATATTATTGTGTGCAAAACAAAATTTGAAATCAGATGGTTATTGTATCCGATATTTCAACGCCTCGCTTGCATTATGTGCTTGATTATGTGTTTAATATGCGTTTAGGAATTGGCTATAGCCTGCAAACAGAGCAAACCGATGCCGCCGAGCCAACCATTTTTTACACTACCGAACTGCAAACCGGCAAATTTTCAATTCCATCGAGCGGATTGCTCTCAGAATCAGATGTTTGGCAATTTGTTCCTGACCTTAAATTTGATGGTAATCTGCCGATTATTTTTTCTGATAATTCTGGTGCAACTTTCAAATTCGACATTTTTGCCGCCGTTTTTTGGATGTTGAGCCGGTATGAGGAGTATCTGCCATTTTTGCCCGATGCGCACGGGCGCTTTACAGCAGTAGAGTCGTTTTCAGGGCGTAACGGCTTACTCGAAAATCCAATTGTCGATCGTTGGATTTTGCTTTTCAGAACAAAACTTCAACAGTTTTTTCCTGAATTGGAATTGAAATCAGAAGTGTTTGAATTTCAGCCAACTATCGATGTTGATAGCCCATGGAGTTATAGGCATAAAGGGATAGGGCGCAATGTTGGCGGTTTGCTTCGCGACGTGTTGAAATTCGATTTCCACTCAGTGCTCGAACGTCTTTTGGTTCTTGCGCATCTAAAATCCGACCCATTTTACACATTTGATTATATTGCTGAAATACATAAAGATACACCTGTAAAGTTTTTCGTTCTTACAGCAAGGCATGGGCGTTTCGATAAATCGATAAATCCTAAAAAACGTGCCTTTAAGCACTTTTTATCAAAACTTGCCGCAAAAAACGATGTTGGTTTGCATCCATCGTATGCGGCATCGCAAAATGAACAAAAATTCGCAAGTGAATTGCAAGATTTTCAGCAAATTACAAATTCTGAATGCCACACATCGCGGCAACATTTTTTACGAGTTGTTCTGCCTGAGTATTATTGTATGCTCAACAATCTGAAAATCAGTGTTGATTATTCGTTTGGATATGCCGATAATGCAGGTTTTAGGGCAGGTACAAGTCGTCCTTTTAAGTTTTATGATTTGCTGAACGAACAAACTTTAAATGTTGTTATTCAGCCACTTATAGCAATGGACGTTACTCTTCGCAATTATATGAACTTGACACCTGAGCAGGCAACGCAAAAACTTAATTATTATGCAGATGTTATTAAACAGACAAATGGCTTATTTACAACACTCTGGCATAATCAGCATTTTCTTCAGCGTGGCAAGTGGCAACCATGGGACGCTGTCTATTTAAATCTTTTATCGTCCGTTAAACCCAAAGAAACATTCCCGAAGAGTTGACTATGACGCGATTTATGTATTATCATCCGTCAGCACGCCCCCCTCTTGTTTGGGAGGCGTGTCTGAAGTCGCTATCTGTGCTTGCAAAAAGGCCTTGTCGTGCCCGAAGACCGGCTGTCCGGACGAAATGATTGCTTTTGCTCATTGTTACGGTGGTTTTTGCGGTAAAAAAACAAGTAACAAAAAGGGCTGGCTTCGCGCAAAGAAACCAGCCCGTTTTTTTCTCTTATATCTGAAATTTTAGCTGGCGGTAATTTTCCAAATTAAGCGCCAAGGTTTGTAGCTGTGGCAATTTTACATTTATCTGGCATCTCTAAAATGCTGGAAATAATAGCGTTATGACACTCAGTTTCGGATTGTCGCTATCGCTTTCCTATCCCAACAGGTGTTTTATCCGATGCTTAAAAAAGGTCGCGTTTTTTCATAAACAAGTATAGCAAAAGGCTCATCACAACCGAAGCTCCCACTATATAAATGATTGCTAAAGGATTGTTTTCCATATAGTTGGGCACGTTCATGCCAAACAACGAGGCTATCAGCGTTGGTAGCATCAATATTATGGTGATGCTGGTCAGTTGCTTCATCGTAAAGTTAATGTTGTTTGAGATGAGCGACGAGTAACTGTTCGATAAGCTATGATTGATATTTCGGTAGATGTTGGTTGTCTCCTCGGCCTGTTTTAGCTCAATTTCCACATCTTCAATAAGTTCGTCGTTGCAATTCTCGCGTATATTTTTGATGTGCGCCATGCGATAGAATAGCACATCGTTGCCTTTGAGCGATGTAATGAAGTACACCAACGAATTTTCTATTCTGAGCAGTTCTACAATCTCCTTATTGCGCACAGTTTGTTGCAACTTGTTTTGTACCTGCATCATGTGTATGTTTATGTGTTTCAGATATTTAAGAAACCAAACCGATGACGATAGCATCAATCGCATCACTAACTCATAGTGGTTGGCGACAATTATTTGTTTCCGCACCGAATAGGCTACAAAGTCGTCGAGCATATCGAGTTTGTAATTGCAGATGGTTACAAAAACGCTGTCTTTCAGAATGATGCCAAGAGGCACGGTGGAGTAGTCGATGTGGCTTTGCGAGTTTTTTCGGAAAGGCACTCGCAGTACGATGAGTTGCCAGCCGTCTTCCTCCTCGCGGCGCGGACGTTCGTCGTTGTCGTCGATGTCCGACAAAAAACTGTTTGGCACTTCAAATTCCGAAAGCAGAAGATTGTGTTCTTCTTGTGTGGGGCATTCAATGCATGTCCAGCAACCCGGCACCCACTTGTCTGACACCTCAAATCCAATGGTGTTGATGTAGAATGTTATCATTTCGCAAGTTTCTTTTTGCATAACAATTGCGCACAGAAACCTTGCTTGTGAGGTCTCTCTACGGCAACGTTATGGGTTCAGGAGGATAATCGTCCATAAAAAATGTTTGTTTCAGTTTTTGTTTGATTTGCAAAGATATATAAAAGTTTAAATGGTTGAGCGGGTTTATAAGGTTTAGGTGAGCTGGTTAATCTGTTCACCAATTCGTCCCTTCTCATAAGACACGCAGAGGCGAAAAAGTTTCCGCCTCTACAGTGTTTTTTTGCAATATTTTAGTTATGGGGCACACAACAGTTAGGTACGCCCATTAATCATCAATCATCCGCCGAAAAAATGCACTATTGATTTTTCTTGGTCATCTCATACTCAATACCCGTCATCAAACCGGCAATTTCAGCAAGGCCGCGCATACGTCCGCAGAGCGGGTAGCCGGCATTGTAGATGTCTTTGCCGGGGTCGAGGTCGTTGAGTATGCGGATTCCGTGGTCGGGGCGGAATGACATTCGAATGTCCGCCGGCGACGTGATGACGCCGCCGGATTCGCCGACGCCGCC
>CALBPW010000271.1 GCA_937899145.1 uncultured Bacteroidota bacterium | reverse complement strand
GGGGCTGGTGGTGTTGATTCTGATTTTGGCGCCGCGCTGGAGGATAAACACATCAGACCGCACACGGCTTATCTACATCGACAAACAAGGCGAGACATACCATATACCCATGCTGCACTATTTGCTAAGCACTATGATTCCCGAGGAGGAAATAGAAAACTTGGGAGTAAGAAATGTTGGATTGTTTGATGTCGCAATGAGCAAGCATATCGGTAACTCGCTCATTGCGCAAGCCAAGCACGACTTTGGCGGCAGAAGCTACAAGCGTTTTCTCAGCCCCTACAAACAGATTGACGGCAATCCGGCAGCAGCCATCTACGCTCAGTTTATGAACACAATAGTAGGCACCAAGCATAACTGTTTCTACCTTTGTAAACCAACGCATTACAACAAAAGCAAAACCTACCCGCTTATTGTCTTTTGCCACGGATTTTTGGGCAATTGGAAACTCTATCAAGGTATTTTAGGCGATTTCGACAATGCAATTGTTCTAAGCATTGGCACAACCGATTTGTCGGGCATTTTCAATCAATCCGACATTGGCCGCATTTTCAGCTTCTACATACCCGCGCTCGAGCGGATGGGCTACAAAATCGACCATAAGCAACTGCACCTTGTTGGGCTTTCAAACGGAGGCTCGGCCATTTCGTCCACCATGCACTCTAAATACTCAAGTCTGTTTCAGAGCATAACAAGCGTATCGTGCAACCTGAACAATCTGAGCCAAGTGTCGTGCCGCGTGAATCTGGTTGGCGGTGGCAACGACAACAGCTCGAAAAGAATGCCCAGTCAGTGCAAACAACTGAAAGAAATGGGTGTCGATGCCGAAATTTTCTTCGACAAAGATGAGACGCACTATATTCTGATTAACAAGCAGAAAGAGATTGTGAAGTTCCTGAGAAACAGAATGCGGCTCGACCTTGCCTCAACAAATTGACCGACATGAGGCATCGGACTAAATCAGTTAGCTGACATCTTCGTTGACAAGAACAACACGAATTTGGTCAGGTAATGTTTCTTGATTGACAGAAGTCAGCGAAACACGATATTCATTTTCTTTTTTGATTATGGAATATGATGCTTCCATTATGACAATATCACGTTGTGCGAGAACTCTTCTGATTTCATATTCCGAAGTTTATCCAACTTTGCCTGCTTGTTCTCACGTAGTTTTTCAATCACTTTCAGCAACTGTCCCGAAGGGTTGTTTATCTCACCAATGTCTCTTTTGTGTGTGCCATAAATATGACGGATTTTACATTACAAATGCAATGATTTTTTTTACAATCAATACTGCCACAATGTGCCAACCCTACAAAATCTGTGTTATCTGTGCGAAAAAACGGACGCACGCGGTGCGTCCCTACTTTTTTTGAATTGTGTTCATAATAATCTAAAATACAAAATACCACAATATCAATAATTTATCCATCAATCGGCTTTCAAAAATCCGTTCATATCGTTCCAAGAACGCTAAAAAATTATGCTTCGTGGAACGCTATAAACGGAAAATTTGCTATTTTTGTGTTATAAAAACAGCGATTATGATAGTAGGGCGCAAAAACGAACAAAGAGAACTTTTGAACGCTTACAAATCGGAATATTCTGAATTTGTGGCAGTTACTGGTCGGCGGCGAATCGGAAAAACATTTCTGATAAGGGAAACTTTCGCCTACAAATTCGCTTTCCAACATTCAGGGCTGGCCAATCAGAAAACGAAAGTCCAGTTGCAAGAGTTCAGAACATCGCTCTTGAAGTGCGGAATGAAGAAATGCAGGGTGCCCGAAGACTGGTTCGACGCGTTTTTTCTGCTTTCCGAGTTTCTGGATGGTATGCCCGCGGGGAAAAAAGTGGTTTTTATTGACGAGTTGCCGTGGATGGACGCACCCAAATCCGATTTTGTGTCGGCTCTGGAACACTTTTGGAACGGTTATGCTTCGGCACGAAAAGATATTTTACTGATAATCTGCGGCTCGGCAACTTCGTGGATAGTGAAAAACGTCTTCAGAAACCACGGCGGACTTTACAACAGAGTAACACACAGGATTCATCTTTCGCCGTTCAGCCTTAAAGAGTGCGAACTTTATGCAAAGAGCCAGCATTTGTCAGTAAACCGCCACGAAATACTTGAATGTTATATGGTGATGGGCGGTGTTCCATATTACTGGTCGCTCTTGAACCGCGAGTGCAGTATATCGCAAAATATTGACAATCTGTTTTTTAATAGGAACGGAAAACTGCGCAACGAGTACTATGAGCTTTACAATTCGCTATTCAGAAATGCCGAACCATATATGAATGTTGTTTTGGCTTTAGGTGGAAAAAAGATGGGGATGACACGCGAAGAACTCATTGCCCAACCAGATATTTCGAGCAGCGGGCAACTGACACGAGTTTTAGAAGACCTTGAAAACTGCGATTTTATCCGAAAATATAGCCTTGCGGGGGTAAAACGCAGTAAGTTTTTGTTTCAACTTATTGATAATTACACACTTTTTTATTATAAGTTTATTCAAAATGCCGATGCTACGAATGAGAATTTCTGGACTTCGAGCATCAACACGCCCATGCGCAATGTCTGGCAGGGACTTGCTTTTGAGAGAGTTAGTTTTTTGCATATCAATCAGATAAAAGCAGCTTTGGGAATTTCAGGAATATCATCGAGCGTTTATGCTTGGCAAGTAAAGGGCAACGAAGAGGCATCGGGTGCACAGATTGACATGGTTATCGACCGCGCTGATAATGTCGTGAATATTTGTGAAATGAAATTTTCAACCGATAAATACGAAATCACAAAACAGGACGATGAAAACTTAAGGCACAAGGCCGCGTCATTCATCGAATTTTCAAAATCGCGTAAAAGTCCTCATCTTGTTATGGTTACGCCTTATGGAATAACCAATGGAATGTATCGATTTTCAGTTCAGAAGGTAATAGAACTCAACGATTTTTTTGCTTGATAATCGATTAAAAATCCGTTCATACCGTTCCAAGAACGCTAAAAAATTATGCTTCGTGGAACGCTATAAACGGAAAAATCAATATTCAAAAATGCGACTACGAGCAGTTTTTTTGCATGAAATGTGTGTAAATCAGTCAAATTTGCGTCTCCAAAAAACGCTACTCTTCCTCCGCCATTATCGCATCAAATAGCATTTGCGCCACGCGGTGTCCGCCTTCGCGATTGAAGTGTGTGTAATCTTTTTGTGCCATGTGGCTATTCACCCAAACGGGCATACTATTGTAGCCACCCATTGCCTCGTACAAATTCCAAAAGGCGCACCCCTCGGCAAATGCGGCATTTCGTTGTGCTTCAATAACTTTCCGCACTGACGGTCGGGTTACATAGCCATCACCATTTTTTTCTGACATATCGCTGACGCCAACTATCAGAATATCAGCTTTTGGCCACACTTTTTTTAGGTATCGAAGTTGTTTGCGAAGGTTTTCTTCGTAATAGTTATAGTTTCGCGAATTGTTGGCAACGGCGTTCACTCCAAACTCATAAATAATCAGTCCTACAGGTAGATAGCGCCCCATTTGCTTCATCTGAGCAAGGTTGAGTTTTACAAATTCAGTGCCTTTGCTGCCACGGAATGGCAGATTATCGACGGCTACACCAGTTGGCGAATCGAGTGTAATTGCGTAAATATCAGGGCTTTCGATGCCTTCAAACTCTATGCGAAAACGCTTTGGTACTTGTTCAAAATCCCAATTAAACATTTTTGTATCGGCAGTTGGTTCAATCTCTTCAAACCATTTTAAATTGCTGTTAATGTAGCCTTTAACTGTAAAATCGGTATTTGCGTTTCCGTAGTAAACTCGGCATTGTGTAAAGTTGCGCACTGAGCGGTAGGCTTGCCCCGATTCTGAAAACTCAATCCAAGCCGATTCGGGTGTAAATCTTCCAAAATAGCCCATGATTCCAAAAGCCGAATGGTGCAGCGATGTGTCTTTTTTCTGATAAATTGAATATTGTCGCCAATTGTTTGATGCTGTGTGTTTTACAGCTGATGATTTTGCTATTGGCGGGGTAGCAGGCATCAGTCCGGGGCCGCTGCCACCAAAGCGTTTTTGCATCAGATTGCGTAGGTAACCAGTTATGCGGTCGCCCTCAATCTGGCTATCGCCATAGTGCAGAATGCGAACTTTGCTGCTACTGCAATTTTTTAACTTACCAAAAAATGTCTTAAATCGGTCGCTATCTTCAGGAAACTCAATGCGTTGCAGATTTTTATTTATGCTTTTTTGTGCTGGTTTAGTGGTAACTGTGGTTTTAATTTCGCAATTGGGTTGTGTGTCGATTGTAACAATTTCAGTAACGGCATTCTGTGTAACTTCTTGCACAGTATCATCTTCAATATCAGTAAATTGATTTATGATACTATCAATTTTTGCAATTTGTGTGGTTGGTGCGGTGTCGGTTTTTTGTGCCGATAGGTTGAGGTGAAATTTAAGGCGCAAATCGTTGCTAATGCTTATTCCGTCAGCAGGAAACAGCAATGCTATGCCGATGGCTATGGCAGCCGTTATCAGCATAAAAATTAGTATGCGCTCAGGTTTCAATCTCTATCGTTTTATTTTCAGTTTTTGTCCCATATCAATGCGCGACGATGTTAGGCCATTCCAGCGTTTGATGTCTTCTTCGGTTACATTAAATGTGCGGGCAATCTCCCAAAGCGAGTCGCCACGGCGAACGGTATATATCTCATATTCACCATCTTTCAGTGGCTCAGAATTTTGTGTTTGTGTTTGCTTTTGTGTTGTTTTTCCTACCGATGCCTGCTTTTCTTCAAAAGTCATTGTGTTAATTTTTGAATACTTATCTGCTTTATTTTTAGGAACATAAATAACTAATTTTTGTCCTCCGCGAATGGTGTTGCGGCTCATTCCGTTCCAATATTTTATGTCTGACACGCGCACATTGTACCAACTTGAGATAAAACCTAGATTGTCGCCCGATTTTACGGTGTACACCATTTTTGCGTAGTTGCCTTTTGGCGGGCCGGGTACGTAGGTGTTGTATTCGGGCTTTTTATTCATCGTCTCGGCATTGAAATATTGGTCTTTACGGAAGTTTGAAATTGAATCTTGAAGGGCGATAAAGCGCGATATTTGCTCAATTGGCAGCCGTAATGCGTATGGTTTTATGTTTCCGGGAATTATGTCGTGCCGATATTGAGGATTCAGATTGCGTAATTGGTCAACTGGAATCCCCATTATCAAACTAATTTGTTGAAAATGAATGTTTTTTTGCACCATCACTGTGTCGCATTTAATTGGAATTTTTGGTGCGGCAGGTGTCAAGTTATGTTCTTTGTAGTAGTTCATTACATACGATGCGGCAATGTAGGCAGGCACGTAGCCGCGTGTTTCGCGTGGCAGGTGGTAGTAGATGTCCCAATAGTTGCGCTTGCCACCACTGCGTTTGATGGCTTTGTTCACATTGCCCGGACCGCAGTTGTAGGCTGCAATCACCAAAATCCAATCGTGATAAGTGCGATACATGTCGCTCATAAAATTGGCTGCGGCGTAGGTCGATTTTATCGGGTCGCGACGCTCGTCAACAAGGCTGTTGCACTCAAGCTTGTAGAGCCGCCCTGTGCTGAACATGAACTGCCACAATCCTGTCGCTCCTACACGCGACACTGCCACCGGATTCAGTGCCGACTCAATGACTGCCAAATATTTAAGCTCAGTTGGCATTCCTTTCGAGTCGAAAATATCTTCAAAAATCGGAAAGTAGTAATCGGCTACGCTGAGCATATTTTCAACCAAATCGCGCCGCTTGTGGGTGTATAGGTGAATAAAATTTTGCACCA
>CALBPW010000270.1 GCA_937899145.1 uncultured Bacteroidota bacterium | reverse complement strand
ATTAATGTCGGAAATAGACGCCCTGCAAATGGGACAAGCACTCATCTGCGACGATATTGTATGCGCCATCAGATTAGATAAAGCACAAGCCGAACGCTTCGACCCAACGGGTGGCATCATATTTAAAAATTATACACAGCAAATATTTGAATGTCAGCGTATCACAAAACTGACTGACATTTTCACACTAAATGGCGATGCGATAGAAAACGACTTTAGAATAATCACAAAAGGCAGAAAATCGCTGCACTTAAGTGCTACAAATCAAGTAATTGGCAATGGCGATGTTTTTGTTGAACATGGTGCCATAGTCGAATGTTGCATTTTAAATACCACTCACGGCTCAATATACATAGGTAGAAATAGCGAGGTGATGGAAGGCTCCGTTATTCGAGGACCCTTCTCGCTTGGGTCAAATTCTGCTGTTAAAATGTCGGCAAAAATTTACGGGCCGACAACCGTTGGACCAAACTCTAAAGTGGGCGGAGAACTCAACAATGTCGTGATTTTTGGCAATAGCAACAAAGGACACGATGGCTTTTTGGGCAATGCCGTAGTTGGCGAATGGTGCAATTTTGGAGCCGACACCAATTGCTCAAACCTAAAAAACGATTACTCCGAAGTTAAACAATGGAACTATCCCGCAGGACGATTTGTAAAAACAGGATTGCAATTTTGCGGACTTGTAATGGGCGACCACAGCAAAACAGCCATCAACACAATGTTTAACACTGGCACTGTAGTTGGCGTCGCTGCCAATATTTTTGGCGACGGATTCCCTCGCAATTTCATTCCATCGTTCTCATGGGGCGGAGCTGCAGGCTTTACCGAGTGCTCCCCCGAAAAAGCTTGCGAAATAGCCGAACGTGTTACAGCACGCCGCAATATCGAATTTACTGAAGTTGATAAAAAAATATTAACTGAAGTTTTCAAAATGACAGCTAAATATCGAATTTCGCAGAAAAAATAATAGCGAGGAATAAAAAGTTAGAGAGAGTGAAAATTAGAGAGTCAGATGTTATAAAAAACATCTTTTAAACTTCTCCGCCCAAGCCTTCCAAACTTTCCGAACCTTCTAAACTTAAAAAAATGAATATTAAAGATAATTTCAACATAGAAAACCTAATGTTAGCCGATGGCGATGGCATGGAGGCTGATTTTTTCCCGATTTTGGCAAATGAAGAACAGATGAATGGCAAAATTGACATTCCCGCCGAACTGCCAATTCTGCCACTTCGCAATATGGTGATATTTCCGGGAGTGATGCTGCCAATCAGCGTTGGACGCGAAAAATCGCTTGAACTTGTACGACAAGCCTATCGAAAAGGAAAAATTGCCGGCACCATAGCCCAACGCGATGTGAATGTTGACGACCCAGAACCAAAAGATTTGTACAATACAGGAACTATTGTACAGATAATGAAGGTTTTAGAAATGCCAGATGGCACCACAACCATCATTGTACAAGGCAAACAACGCTTTGCAATACGCAATTACCTTGAAACCGAACCATTTATAACAGCCGAAGTTGACACCATCGACGAAATAATTCCAGACACAAATCAACTTGCTGAATTTGAAGCGATTATCGGTTCTATACGCGATTTGGCAACCAAAATTATCAAGATGTCGCCAAATATGCCGAACGAAGCCGTTTTTGCATTGCGAAACATCGAGAATGCCTTTTTCTTGATAAATTTTGTATGCGTCAACACCGCCATCAGCACCGAAGACAAACAAACATTGCTTGAAGAGTCGAATGTTTTCCAACGCAGTGTACGACTGCTCGAATTGCTATCACAAGAAATGCAAAAAGCCCAACTTAAAGAAGATATACAATCAAAAGTACGGTCGGAGTTGAATAAGCAACAACGCGAATTCTTCCTCAACCAACAAATAAAAACCATACAAGACGAACTTGGTGGCAATCCGATTGAAAAAGAAGCAAAAAACTTGCGCGAAAAAGCAAAAAGCAAAAAGTGGAATAAAGAAGTAGCCGAAATATTTGAAAAAGAAGTAGATAAACTTCAACATTTGAATAGCGCATCGGGCGAATATTCAACACAAATTAGCTACCTGCAAACATTACTCGGCTTGCCTTGGGGCGAATACACCAAAGACCGTTTCGACATGCGACGCGCTGCAAAAATACTTGACAGTCAGCATTGTGGACTTGAAAAAGTAAAAGAGCGCATACTCGAGCATTTAGCCGTTTTGAAACTCAAAGGCAACCTGAAATCGCCAATTTTGTGTTTATATGGACCTCCGGGAGTTGGTAAAACATCACTCGGAAAATCGATTGCAGAGGCTCTTGGGCGCAAATACGTCCGCATGTCGCTTGGTGGCTTACACGACGAAGCCGAAATTCGCGGACACCGCCGAACCTACATTGGCGCAATGCCTGGCCGCATTATCGAAAACATAAAAAAAGCGAAATCAGCCAATCCTGTCTTCATCCTTGACGAAATTGACAAAGTATCAAACGATTATCACGGCGACCCTGCATCCGCTCTGCTTGAAGTCCTTGACCCTGAACAAAATAGCACTTTTCACGACAATTATCTTGACGTAGATTTCGACCTATCAAAAGTGATGTTTATTGCCACTGCCAACAATATTGCAACCATTAGTGCACCTTTGCGCGACCGCATGGAGATGATTGATGTTAGCGGATACCTGCTCGAAGAAAAAATAGAAATAGCTCGCAAACATTTGATTCCTCGCCAATTAGAAAATAACGGCATCAAAAAAAATCAATTTGTGATAGACGACACTGTACTGACGTATCTTATTGAAAACTACACACGAGAGTCGGGTGTGCGCGAACTTGATAAACGCATATCAGAATTGATGCGAAAAATTGCAAAAAAAATTGTATTCAAAGAGGAAATATCTGATAATATGACAATTACAGATATTGAAGAAATCCTTGGCGCACCAAAATACTCAAAAGACATTTACGACGACAATCGATTTGCAGGCGTAGTTACAGGCTTGGCATGGACAGCAGTTGGTGGCGAAATTTTATTTATCGAAACAAGCCTAAGCCGCGGCAAAGGTGCGCTTACACTAACAGGCAACCTGGGCGATGTGATGAAAGAATCGGCAATGTTAGCGTTGGGCTATATCAAGGCTCACGCCGATATGCTTAACCTCAATTCAAAAATTTTTGAAAATTGGAACGTCCACATTCATGTACCGCAAGGCGCAATACCA
>CALBPW010000269.1 GCA_937899145.1 uncultured Bacteroidota bacterium | reverse complement strand
TGTTAAGCCTGCCGCTAGCGTTCATCCTGAGCCAGGATCAAACTCTTCATTGTATCTAATGTCTTTGCTCGACCCTGCTTATAAGAATTGCTAAGTGCTTTGTTTTTCTTACCTCTCTTTTGTGCTCATAATGTCATAGAACTTTCCCGTCGCCTACGCTCCGGTTTTGTATCATTCCCCTTGTCGGAAACGGGTTGCAAATGTAATCACTTTTCCGTTCCCCGCAAGTGCTTTTTTCAGTTTTTTTGAACTCGGCGCTGTCAGCCTCTCACCTCTCCCTGTTCTCTCTCCTAACCGACTCTCATCCTCGTCCAGAACCCGCGCATTCCCTTTCGGAAAGCGGGTGCAAAAGTAGTGCCTTTTTCGTCCCCTCCAAATGTTTTTGGAAGTTTTTTTTTGAAGAAATTTGAAATTTTACGAAAACTCGCTGTCTTCTAATTATTTACAAACGTGATTTTTCTCGCTTTTTTCTGATTAATCTGCTCTATTAACAATGCAAAAAATAGTTACTCATCGGTTTTGAACTACTTTCTCTATGGTCATTTTTCCTAACTTTGTCTGTTTAATCTATACACATGCAAAAAAAGGATATTTGGTTTCTGACCAAATCAGAAAACCAAATGTCCTAAATTTTGTCAGATAACTATAAAATGTTTGCATAAAGCCACATAAATCAACGCAAAACGTCAATTTTATATTACACACCAAACCTTATTTCTTTTTGCATTTTACGAAAAATCAACGCAATATGAAATCGCATTTGGTTTTGTATAGTTATAATAGCGGGTAAACTTCGAACGCAATTATTCACTTGGCTTTTAAGACAAGTTCCTACTTGCATCATGCGATGAGGAGCACTGATAATCACAATTTTAGTTTTGATATTATTGGCAACGGCTTATTTTGTAAAAAATTCCAGTTTTAAAATTTTAGTCTTTCTTACAATATTTTTTTAGCACAGCGTATGCATCATCGATGCCAAGCTCGCCAGCTTTGCTAATATCGATACAACCTTTTTCTTTCTCTTTCAGGTAGATAAGCGTTAGTCCACGGTTGTAATACGCTTGCGGCAGTTCAGGTCCAATTTGTAGTGAATAGGTGTAATCGGCAATGGCACCGGTAAAATCCTTCGACATACATTTCACATTTCCGCGGTTGTAGTAAGCAATTCCAAGTTGCGGATTTAGCTCGATGGCGTAGTCGAGGTCGTTGATAACTTCCGTGTAGTCATTTTCTGCATCGTGCTTAATTTCAGTGCGTTTAGCATTGTCGCCGCTAATGCTGATGATGGGCGAAAAATCGTCGAGTGAGTTCATATATTCAATCATCAGGTAGCGAGTGGTGGCGCGGTTTAGGTAGGCAAGTTCAAACAGCGGATTGATGCTTATTGCCGATGTGTAAGCTTTTATCGACTGGTTGTAGTTTTGCACCATGCTGTTGAACATTGCTTGGTAAAAATAAAGTTCGCTATTGAACGACGATTGAATTTTTGCCTGTTCCGTTTGGTTCAGCATTGTGCGGACGCTATCAACCGATAGTTCAGCCTGATGGTCGGCAAATGCAAGCGTGAAGCCATATAGCCCTTTGCGGTTTAGTTCTTCAAGGCTTTCCATGTAAACCGATAAAGTTTTTTCGTCGTCAGGCGTTTTGATGGTCAGCAAAATTGACGGTTTAAGTTCGATAACAACCTTCTTGTTTTGCACTTCGCCGTCTTCCATGTTCGCACGGTAAAAATCGCTATCAAACTCGATAACCTTGCGGAAGTTGTACGAAGTGTCGGCAAAATCGGCAAGTGTCGAGTCGTTGCCCGCGCGCTTTTGGTACTCCTCAATTTTTTGTTTAGCGGTGTTCTCGTCTTTTTTTGCTCCAAGATAATCGCCAATCTGCATCCGTGCCGAACTGCGAGCTTGGTAGGCGCGAGCAAAATCGGGGAAAATCTGAATTGATTGGCTCCAATCTTCAATTGCACCATAGTAGTCATTAGTTTCAAATTTAACCGCACCACGATTGAAGTATGGCAAAATGTTATGCGGATTGAGTTCTATCACTTTCGAATAATCGCTGATGGCAGCCTGATTGTTGCCAATTTCGGAGTTCAAAATGGCGCGGTTATAATAAGTTAGCGCATTGTCGGGGTTTAGTTCAAGCACTTTGTTATAGTCGTCCATTGTGCCGTTCAAATCGTTTGATTTATAGCGAATTATAGCACGATTAAAATAGAAAATCGGATTTTGCGGATCCATTTCCACGGCATGGTTCATATCGGTAAGCGCTTGTTTAAAATCTTCTTTTTCGCAGAAGGCCATAGCGCGTTGTGAATATCCGTCGGGGCTGTATGGGCTTAGTTTAATACCTTTCGTGAAATCCTCAATTGCACCATCAAGGTCATCAATACAAGCGCGTGCATAGCCTCGTTGAAAGTAGGCTGATGCCATATCTTTGTCAATTTTCAGTGCCTCATTGAAATCTTCAATCGCCTTCTCGTAATTTTTTATCGATATGTAAGTGTAGCCGCGACTTGTATATACGTTCGGGCTGGCGGCATCAAGTTCCAATGCCCGTGCAAAATCTTCCATCGCATCTTGATAATCTTGCTGCATCGCTTTAATTATTCCGCGGAAACGATAACCTTCAGCAAAATAAGGATTTAGCTCAATTACGCGCTGAAAATCGAGATATGCGCCCGGATAATCGTCTAATCTGAACTTGCAATAGCCGCGGAAATAGTATGGTTCAAGCATTTCGGGTTTCACCTGAATTATAGTGTTGAATCGGTTTATAGCACTTGTGTAGTTCGATTTTGTAAGGTCGCGATGTCCCTCACGCAAGTAATGGTTTATATCGAATTGCGCCGATACCGATTGCACTATTAAAAGTGATATGCAGATTGTCAGAAATTTGAGTTTCATTGTTTAATTGTTTAATTGGTGAATCGGTAAACTGCTAATCCACATTTTATTCTCCATTCTTCATTTTCTAATGCCTGATACCCGGCGCCAAAATCAAAATATTCCGAGCGAACTCATCAAAACAATAAATATCGCTGTTGGTGCTACATATTTGATTATCAGCATCAGGACTCTAAATGATTTTAATTCATACTTTCCGCGGCTCGACAGTTCAAAATAGACATCACGCACTTTCATTTTCCAGCCAACAAATAGGCAAATAAGTATTCCGCCAAATGGCAGTATAAAGTTTGAACTTATGCTATCGAATAGGTCGAAAAATGTTTTGCCAAAGAGCGTTACGTTGCGCATCGGTCCAAACGATAACGTGCAAAATACGCCTAATATTGTTATCACCGCTGATGATAGTATGGTAGCCTTCAACCGGCTCATTTTCTTTTCTTCTGTCAGGAATGCGACGCACACTTCAAGCAGTGAGATGGCTGATGTTACCGAGGCAAATGTTAGCAGAATGAAGAAGGCAATGCCCCAAATGTAGCCAAGCGGCATTTGATCGAAAACTTGCGGGAGTGTGATGTACACAAGGTTTGGACCCGACGCCGGGTCGACATCAAAGGCAAAAACAGCGGGCAAAATTGCCAAACCAGCCAATATGGAAACAACGGTATCGGCAACCACTACGCGTGTCGAAATTTGCAGCAAACTGTCGTCGCAGTTGATGTACGAAGCGTAAGTCATTAGTGCGCCCATGCCTATCGACAGCGAAAAAAACGACTGTCCAAGTGCGGCTAACACCGACTTCCATGTCAGTTTGCTGAAATCGGGATAAAAAAGATATTTAATGCCAGCTTGCGCGCCATCGAGTGTGCAGGCACGCACGCCAAGTGCAATTATTATGAGTAGCAAAACGGGCATCATCATTTTTGTATAGCGTTCAATGCCGTTTTTCACGCCCATTATTATTATCAAGCTGCATATCACCATAAAACCAATATGCCAAAGTATTGGTTTATAAGGGTGCGACACAAACTTCTCAAACAAATTATTAATCTCGGCCGACGATTGGTTGTGGAACGAGTCGCCCACGGCATACATAAAATATTCAAGTGTCCAACCCGACACCGTCCCATAATAAGAGAGTATAAGAGTTGCGGCTAATATCGACAGCCCGCCATACCAGTACCAACGCGTTTTGGGAGCCAACGTGCGGAACGAGCCAAACGGATTGCGCTGTCCGCGCCTGCCAATAATAAATTCGGCTAACATTGTTGGGATACCGATGCAAAAGATACAAAACAAGTAAACTAAAAGAAAGGCTCCACCTCCATTGCTGCCTGTCTCGTGCGGGAACCGCCAAATGTTGCCTAAGCCAACTGCGGAGCCAGCCAAAGCCATTATTGCTCCAAACTTTGAATTGAAACTATCGCGAGCCATAAAAATTGTATTTGCTATTGTGCAACAAAAATAAATTTAGTTATCAGATATTTGACAAAAAACTTATAAAGTGTTGCTAATTAACTCATAATTATTTAGTTTCTGGTATCCTATAAATACCGAACAACATCGAAATCCACAACAATTATAAGAGTAAAGATTTTGATGTTGTTGGAGTTACCGTTTCCGATAAACCAGAAGACACAAAACGTGCAGTTGAGGAGTTAGACATTCAATATCAACAAATTATGACAACATCACAGGAAAATCCATACAGTGTTGATGCCATACCGCATACCATGCTTTTCGCTCACGACAGACGAATTGTTAATCGCGGAATGCGTGGCGATGCAGTTGAATTATGGGTGCTTAAATCGCTGATGAAAAATCGGAAATAAATTTTGCAAGCCACCTTTTCAGGTGGTTTTTTAATTGCCTGCTTAAATGCCGAAATTGTCAAAGTTGGCGGAAACAGACAAATCTTTGATAATAGCAATCTGTTGCAATAAAAAAGCCGATTATCATCTAATCGGCCTTTTGGGGTGCGAGGTGGGGCTCGAACCCACGACATTCAGAACCACAATCTGACGCTCTAACCAACTGAACTACACGCACCATGTATTTCGGTTGGCAAAATTAGTATAATTTTTTATTTGTCCTCGTTTTTTTAATAAATTTTATTTTTATTTTTAATATCCTGATATACAGATTAATACAAGCAATAAACCTTTCGTCTATTAATCAATTTTGTCATATTTCAATAGTTCAAAATGTCAATTTGTTTTGTTCTATTAGCTTTTTTAACGAAAATTGCATCAGAAAATAATATCAAAATGGAAAGCAAAATGGAAAAACATCATACATTTATAAGTGACGATTTGAAAATAAACTCATTTGCCAATCTTGAACCTTATTTTACCGATTTGCTTGAACGCCCGTTAACAAATACTTCACAAGTTAATAAGTGGCTGACCGACTGGAGCGAACTTGAAAGTTTTGTGTCGGAAGACTTGGCATGGCGATATATCAAAACTACTTGTAACACAGCCGACAAGGAGGCCGAAGCAGCTTTTAATTCGTTTGTAGCCGAAATTGAACCAAAAATTGCTATCGTTTCTGATAAAATTAATAAGCGCTTTTTAACCGATGAGGTTCAACTGCACATTGATAAAGCAAAACTATTCACCATGGTGCGCGAGGCAAAAATGGCCGCAAAACTTTTCCGTGAAGAAAATGTGCCAATTGAAGCCGAACTGCAACAGGCCGAGCAAGAATTTGGAGCCATCACTTCGCAAATGACAGTGAATTTGGGCGGAAAAGATATGACAATGCAACAAGCGGCTAACTACATCAAAACAGCCGAACGCCCCGAACGTAAACGTGTTTTTGAATTGATGAACCAACGTCGATTGCAAGATAAAGACAAAATCAATTCGCTGTTAGACAGATTGTTAGACAAACGCGGACAACTTGCCCGCAATGCAGGTTTCTCAAATTACATCGATTTCCGTTTTTGCCAACTTGGCCGCTTCGACTACACAGTGCAAGATTGTTTCGATTTTCACGATGCAATTGAAAAAATTGTTGTGCCAATTGTTGAGGAGATTAATCAACGCCGCAAAAAGCTGATGAATGTTGACACCTTGCGCCCTTACGATCTGACAGTCGATTTGCCACTTGGCACGCACCTAAAACCATTCGACACTATTGACGAACTTGTGCTCAAAGCAGGGCTTTGCTTCCGCGACCTTGACGCCGAACTTGGAATGTATATGGGGCGGATGCGCCAACTTGGCCGCCTCGACCTCGACTCGCGCGTGGGCAAGGCTCCGGGCGGCTACAACTATCCGTTGCACGAGAGCAATACATCATTCATCTTCATGAATGCCACCGGCAATCTTGATGATATGGTAACGCTGATGCACGAGGGCGGACACGCCGTCCACGCCTTCTTGTGCGCCAATCAGCCGCTTGTCGCCCTAAAAAACACCCCGGCAGAGGTTGCCGAGTTGGCAAGTATGAGTATGGAACTGCTATCGATGGCTCATTGGAATCACTTTTTCAAAGACGAAAATCAACTTAAAATAGCTAAACTCAATCAGTTAGAAGATGTGGTTTCTGGCTTGCCGTGGATTGCCGCAATCGACAAGTTCCAACATTTCCTATATACGCATCCAAACCATACAGTTGGTGAGCGTGAACAAGCTTGGCTTGAAATCGAAAATCAGTTTGGCTGCAAAGCGGTTGATTATTCGGGATATGACGAGATTCGTGCAAACAAATGGCAACGCCAACTGCACATCTTCGAAACACCATTATACTATATTGAATATGGATTTGCGCAATTGGGCGCCATCAGCATCTGGAAACGCTTTACTGAAAAACCCGAGCAAGCCATAGCCGATTACAAAAAGGCATTGAAACTTGGCTATAGCCGTTCAATTCCTGAAATTTACGAAACCGCTGGCATAAAATTCTGTTTCACACCCGATTATATTGCCGAGCTGATGAACTTTGTGAGGGCAGAGATGCAGAAACTGGAAGAATAGTTTTTATAAAAAACGCTATTCACATTCAGCTATTCAATTCATCAATCCTTACGTAATATCTGCCACTTTGTCGCATAAGGCTATTTGGTCGCCAATTTGTATAGATTTGCAACGCTATTTTTTCTGAAAAATCAATAAAAACAACATAAAAATGGAAAATACAGAACAAAAACAAGAACAAAAACAAGTTCAGATTGATAACGAAAATCAAACTGAAAATCAAACTGAAAATCAAGAAAATGAACAACTAAAAGACGATTCAAAAAAATCGAAAAAAAATCGCAAGCAGAAAAAAGAAGACGAAGCACACGAAAAAGAGATAGAAGAACTCAAAGCCCAAATTGAAGAACAAAAAGACCGCTATCTCAGATTGTCGGCCGAGTTCGACAACTATCGCAAGCGCACACTCAAAGAGCGCGCCGACTTGCTAAAAACAGCAAATGGTGACACTTTGTCAGCCATGCTGCCTGTCCTCGACGACCTTGAACGCGCAATGCAAAGCATGGAAAAAGCAACCGATGTTGCAGCTGTCCGCGAAGGTGTTGTGCTAATTTACAACAAATTACAAGAATTTATGAAAAACAAAGGCAGATCGGAAGA
>CALBPW010000268.1 GCA_937899145.1 uncultured Bacteroidota bacterium | reverse complement strand
AACTACGCGTTTGCCGGTTTTTTCGTACGCGCGACGAATAACGCCCTCAAAACGTAGTCCAAATTCGGTTTCTGATTCTTGTGCTCCATAAATTTTTTCCCATTTTTTCAATGCGTTATTAAGTACATTGTTGAGCGCATCCTTTGCAGTGTATTTTGCCGTATTCAAGTCTAAATGCAAAATTGGATATTCAATCCAATCTTTCTCCAACCGCTCAACTGCCAAACCGCTAAAAAGTTCTTTCTTACCTTCAAAATACGCTTTTAAAGTGCTTATTAGCAAACTCTTACCAAACCTGCGCGGGCGCGAGAGAAAGTAATAGCACCCTGTTGATACTAACTTATACATCAGTGCGGTTTTGTCGATGTACAAGTAGTTGTTCACACGGATTTTTTCAAAATCTTGTATGCCGATTGGCAGGTTTTTCAGTTGTTCCATTGTGTTTGCCTTTTTGCAAAGATAGTGATTTATAAATGTTTGGTACATATAGAAAAAAATGGGAAATGGCGAGTTGCGGAAAATGGAATTTGCATTTTCAATCTTCAAATTTGTCAAACAAGAAATTGTTATACGGATACCGCTCGGCATGTATGGCTTTGGCTTTTTCGTAAATCATCGTTCTAAACTCGTCGATGTTTAGTTTTTCTTTTGCCGAAATAAAAATGCAAGGCAGGTTGTTTTTGGCTATCCATGAGCGTTTTAGCTCGTCAAGAGGAGTATTCCGCTGTGTAGCAGGAGTAAGGTCGTCATCAGCTTGTGGCTCATAGGTGTAGTTATCTACCTTGTTGAAGACCACGTAAGTAGGAATACTATGAGCTCCAATTTCGTGTAAAGTAGTGTTAACAACGTCTATCTGCTCCTCAAAATCGGGATGTGATATGTCAACCACATGCAGTAAAATATCGGCTTCACGCACTTCGTCAAGTGTCGATTTAAATGATTCAACAAGTCCGTGTGGAAGTTTGCGGATAAATCCGACAGTATCTGATAGTAAGAATGGCAGATTATCAATGACAACCTTGCGCACAGTGGTGTCAAGGGTCGCAAATAATTTGTTTTCAGCAAAAACATCACTTTTGCTAAGCAGGTTCATGATTGTCGATTTGCCAACATTTGTGTATCCTACAAGCGCTATACGCACCATTTGACCGCGGTTCTTACGTTGTGTCGCCATCTGGCGGTCAATTTTTTCGAGTTGTTCTTTCAGATGCGCTATTTTATCAAGAATGATACGGCGGTCAGTTTCTATTTGCGTCTCGCCCGGCCCGCGCATACCAATACCACCTCGCTGGCGCTCAAGATGCGTCCACATACGAGTTAGACGTGGCAGAAGATATTGATATTGAGCAAGTTCAACTTGCACTTTGGCATGTGCAGTGCGTGCACGCTGAGCAAAAATATCAAGTATAAGATTGGTGCGGTCGAGTACGCGAGCCTTAAACATTTTTTCCAAATTACGCAATTGAGTTGGCGTCAATTCATCATCAAAAATCACCATGTCAACGCAATTTTCTTCGACGTATGTTGCCACTTCTTGAATTTTTCCGCTTCCTAAAAAAGTGGCGCCATTGGCACGTTCCATCTTTTGCGTAAACCGATTTACAGCCACAGCGCCAGCCGTATCAACCAAAAAGGCCAATTCATCAAGATATTCGTTTACTTTTTCTTCTGTCTGGTCTTGCGTTATAACTCCCACTAAAACAGCTGTTTCTGTAATTTTCTCTCTTGATATTCCGATGCTCATAAATCAGATGGATTGTAATTTTTTGCAAAACTATAAATTTTTAGACTTCAGACTAAAACTACGTTGAAAAGCAAAAAACTCAACTTTCATCACCCCTTCTGCCTCTTAAATTTTCACACATTTAATCCACACACCGTTTCAATTAACATTTTCGGTTAATAACTAATGTAGAAATTTTGTGCAGTCAGTTTAAATTTGATTTATAGCAGTGTATCTTTATAAGTTGAAATTTCGAAATAAATATGTTGAAAAACAATAAAATACTACTTATTGCGGCTATCGCAGGGCTTACAGCTTGCGTGCCATCAAAGCAATTTCAGGAGTTGAAAGAAAAAAATGAAGCTATTGTTTCAGAACGCGATTCGGTAAAAAGTTTGAATGAAGACCTTACCGTCAAAACAACAGAACTTGAGGCGCAAGTTGAGGAACTGAATAAAAAATTGGCAAACGAAGCAAGTAATAAAGCCGTGATTCGCGATTCGGCCATGTTCTACAAAAAGCAGTACAAAGTGTTTAAAACAATGTACGACGACCTTAGTGATGAACAAGAAAAGCAAACCACAAAAGACGAGGCCGAAATGCGCCAACTGCTTGCCGACCTGCAAGTTAACAAACAGGATTTGCTTGAAAAAGAACGGGCACTGAAGGAAAAACAACAAGAACTTGACGAACGCGACGCCATTCTTGTCGCTCTCGACTCGAACCTTAATATGCAACGTCGCGAGTTGGCTGAAAAAAACCGCCGTGTGCAAGAATTGGAAAATATCTTGAACCAGAAAGACTCATCAGTACGCGCTCTCAAACAAAAAATCAGTCAAGCACTACTCGGCTTTGAAGATAAAGGCCTGACAATTGAGCAACGCAACGGCAAAGTGTACGTTACGATGGACGAAAAACTGCTGTTCAAATCAGGGAAATGGGATGTTGACCCAAAGGGACAAGCAGCATTAAAACAGATTGCAGGCGTGTTAGCCGCTAATGCCGATGTTAACATTATGATTGAAGGACATACCGACGATGTGCCAATGAAAGGCACAGGCGACATTCAAGACAACTGGGATTTGAGTGCAAAACGCGCCACAGCCATCGTCAAACTGCTGATTGCTGATGGTAAAATTGAAGGTAAACGCATTTCGGCAGCAGGTCGCTCACAATACGCGCCAATCGACCCTGCCAAAACAGCCGAAGCCCGTGCCAAAAATCGCCGAACAGAAATCATCTTAACCCCAAAACTTGACGAGATATTCAAAATTTTGGAAACAAATTAATCAGACTACAAACAACAGATAAAAAAAGACGCGGCACACCGCTTTTACTTAAAACTGAAAACTGAAATGGAACTCTTGAAAAATTACCCAATGCCATTTTCGGCAGCCGATATTGAACAAAAAGTGTTTGCGGCAAAAACGCATTCAAAACAAATGTTTGATGTTGAACATCTGAAATTGGCTTTCAGCCTTATTGATTTGACGACACTCAATTCAGTTGATACGCAAGAAAAAGGCGCACGTTTTGCGAACAATGTCAACAATTTTCACGAAAATTTCGCTGATATTCCTGACGTAGCGGCAATTTGTGTTTATCCGTCGCTTGTAAAAACAGTTGCATCAACTTTAAAACGTGAAGGTGTTGGTGTGGCATCGGTTGCGGCTTGTTTCCCTGCCTCGCAATCGTTTATAGAGGTTAAGACGCTTGAGTGCAAAATGGCTGTTGAGGCTGGCGCTACCGATATTGATATTGTCATTTCGCAAGGTGCTTGGTTGGCAAACGATTACCAAACTGTATTTGACGAGATTAAGGCGATAAAATCAGTTGTTGGTAACTCGCATCTGAAAGTGATTTTGGAAACAGGTGTTTTGCGCTCGGTTGAGGATATTTGGAATGCCAGCATTGTAGCAATGGAGGCAGGAGCCGATTTTATCAAAACATCGACAGGCAAACTTGAGCCGGCCGCTACACCGCAAGCTATTTGCGTAATGTGCGAGGCCATTAAGGCGTATGCGGCCAAAACGGGTCGGAAAGTCGGTATAAAACCTGCTGGCGGCATGTCGGTATCGGAAGACGCTCTACTTTATATGGCGGCTGTCGAAAATATTCTTGGTACCGAATGGATGAACAATAAAATGTTCCGCCTTGGTGCAAGCCGCATGGCAAACAACATCTTGAAAGACATTGTTAGCATTGAATCGGGCAAGGTTCAAGATGTTAAGTATTTTTAAGAAACTATTTATTTTCACGCAGAAAAAGGGATTGTCTTGCAAAAGACAGTCCCTTTTTAATTATTGGTAGAATTTATTGTTTCTTAAATCCTAAGTAAATCAATATTTTACAAAGTTAAACGGATACCGAAGCATTTTTGAGAACCCCATCCCGGCTTCATACATATCTTCATCATCTTCCATGTAGAACCAGTTGATGACCAATGTTTTGCCATTCTTCATTATATCTTTGGAAACAACCATTATATCAAATAGATATTTTGTTGAAGCTGTGTTAAAGTATTTCAATTTAAAATTGATAGAAGTGCTTTCACAAGGCGATTGCGCATATTGGCTAATCCAGTCGATAACCACATCGTAAAATTTGCGAGCGTTTTCAGGAATTGATGTGCCGCTCATCATCAGTTTGCCCGATGTGTTGTCGAATGAAATTTCTGGTGTGTCCTCTGTTGGTGATAAAATTAGTGGTGCCATTTCTGCTTTAATTAATAGCTTGAATGTTAATAAAATACTGTTATATAGCCATTTAGCGGGTCGTAGTTGGTTGTTCCTTCTTCAACTGTGATTACATAATAATATGTACCGGGTTGAACTAATGTGCCTTGCGGACTGTAGCCGTCCCACACAATATTTTCGGTGCCAGAGCGTCGAAAAACTCTATATCCCCAACGGTTGAAAATCTCAAGTGTCAGTTTTGAACCATTGTCGGCTGTTATTAAGAAGAAATCGTTTTGCCCATCGCCATTTGGCGTGAATACGTTTGGAATGGTTGTTGAGGCTGCAATTGCAATATCGGTGGTGGTTGAATCGGTGCAACCATGTTCGTCAGTTATTTTAAGCGATGCTGAATAATTGCCAGCTGTTGCGTATTTATGAACAATATTTGTAGCAGCGCTGCTGATTGAGCCGTCGCCAAATTTCCATTCGTATGTTGAAATTGCATAAGCATGTTGGGCAGTGTCAGTAAAAATGCGCTCCACACGCGATGTGTCTATTATGCGTAATCCGATTTTTGGTGTGTCGTAAATTTCAAATGAAATTGTGTCGTAAACGGTGTTGTTGTTGAATTTTGCTGCAAGAGTCACATTGTGTGTCCCAACCACATCGTAAGCTGCTGAATAAGATGTGTTATCGGGACTAAACGCACCATCATTCCATGCGTATTCGCTATATTCTTTGACTTTATCGGTTATTTCAAATTTTATGGTTGAGCCTACGCAAAACAAGCCGTTGACTGTAGTAAAACACTCTTGTTTTGAAGTTTTGTCTTGTGCCGATAACTGGCTCATTATAAGCACAAAAATGAACGCGAATGCAAAATGTCTCATTTTTTGTTTGTTCAATATTGTACAAACATAATCAAATTTGATTATTTGCAACATACTGATTGTTATGATTTTTTTGAAGAAACAAAAATATTGTTGAATAGGGAAAAATCTTCGACAAGCCAGATTATCGTTTTAGTATATATTCGCCTACCACAGGCCGGTGGTCAGATGCGTCGTAGGCAGGAACTTTGCTGCTGGTACAGGTTATATTGCCGTTGTATAGAATATAATCGATGCGGATACCAGGCCAAAAGCGACGATAGGTGTTTTGCCAACCGCTCCCTGCTACGCGATGCGAATCGTGCATGTGGCGGCTTACATTTCTGTAAATGTATGACGAAGGTGTATCGTTAAAATCACCGCAAACTATTGTTGTATATGGCGAATTGCCAATAAGTTGCGCAAGAGTTTCGGCTTGACCGACACGCCAATTGTAGGCTTTTCGCATCCGCTCCGCCACTTCAAGCAGGCTTTTTAGGTTGCTTTCAATTTTGGTGTTTTTGTAAACTTTGGTGTCAAACGAATTCATGTCTTCGATAAACTTATATTCGCCAATGCTGAATTTGTTTGATTGTAAATGACAGTTTATCAGTCTGACAGTATCAGTTTTTATTAACACGTCGGTAATTAGAATAATGTTGTCGCCATCTGTTGCCGATTTTACGTTTTCGTGGTGTACTATCGGAAATTTGCTAAATGTTGCCATACCTCCTTTAACATCGCCACGTGTCCAATTTGTTTTGAAAAAGTGTGTATGGCTGAAATTGAATTCCTGTGTTAATCGTTTCACAGTTGGAAAATCGTGGTCGCCATTGCTAAATTCTTGAATACAAACAATATCCAGATTTTGCGAATGAATAAAATCAGCTATCTCGGAAAATTTTTCATTATGTTTTGGCCAATACGGATAGCCGATGCCATGTGCATTGTAGGTCATCACTCTAAATGACTCGGTGTTTGGGCTAATATTCTCATTTTCAGCCGAGAAGTCGATAAAGCGAAGCGCAAAAATTAAGACGGGTGCTAATGGAATTAAGAAGAATTTTTTTCGGCATAAAAGCCAAAAAAACACAAATATTATATTGATAATAAAAAAGATAGGGAATCCAAGGCAGAAAAGTGCGATAAGTGTGTGCCGCGCTGGGTTTACAAAACATGCCAAGCCCGATGCAATCAGCGCCGCTAAAAAAGCGATGTTGATGATTATGATTATGTATTTGGCAAGTTTGCGAAACATAATTTGTTGATTTTTAAAGCAAGCAGGGACGCATTATGCGCCCCTACATTATCTGCGATGTGTGATTTTTTACTCTACAATCAGCAGCGAGTAATCTTTTTTGCCTTTTTGCACAAGCAAGTATTTTCCGCTGATAAGATAACCGGTGTTGATGGTTAAATCGACAGCTGCGACTTTCTCTTTGTCAATAGATACTCCTCCACCTTGAATGGTACGGCGCAAGTCGCCTTTCGATGGGAAAACAGGTGCGCGGTCGGTAAGTAGGTCGAGAATGCCAATGCCTTTTTCGAGTTCGGCTTTGCTAACTTGATATGTCGGCACGCCGGCAAAAACGTCAAGGAATGTGCGCTCATCAAGTTTTTGCAGGTTTTCCTTTGTCGATTTTCCGAACAAAATGCCAGATGCTTCAACTGCCATATTGTAATCGGCCTCTGAGTGAACCATAATGGTAACTTCTTTTGCAAGGCGTTTTTGCAGGGGGCGAAGTCCCGGATCTTTTGCTTGCTCGGCAATAAGACTTTCAACTTCTTCTTTCGATAAAGTGGTGAAAATCTTTATGTAACGTTCAGCATCAGCGTCTGATGTGTTTATCCAGAATTGGTAGAATTGGTAAGGAGATGTGCGTTCAGGGTCAAGCCAGACGTTGCCGCTTTCGGTTTTGCCGAATTTGCCTCCATCGGCTTTGGTAACAAGTGGGCAGGTCAGTGCAAAGCACTCATTGCCATTGGTACGGCGGATAAGCTCTGAACCTGTTGTGATGTTTCCCCATTGGTCGGCTCCGCCAAGTTGTAGTTTGCAGTTTTTATGCTCGTTGAGGTACAAAAAATCGTAGCCTTGAAGCAGTTGGTAGGTGAATTCGGTAAACGACAGTCCGTCGCGAGCCTCGCCGTTCAAGCGTTTCTGTACCGATTCTTTTGCCATCATATAGTTGACGGTGATGTGTTTACCCACCTCACGGGCGAAATCGAGGAAGGTGAAGTCCTTCATCCAGTCGTAGTTGTTCACCATCTCTGCTGCATTGGGCTCCTTGGAATCGAAATCAAGGAACTTGGCCACCTGCTTCTTGATGCACTCCTGATTGTGGTAGAGTGTCTCTGCGTTCAGCAGGTTACGCTCCTGGCTCTTACCAGAGGGGTCGCCGATCATACCTGTGGCACCGCCTACGAGGATAATGGGCTTGTGTCCGCAGTGCTGCAGGTGGCGGAGCATCATGATACCGCACAGGTGTCCGATGTGCAGGGAGTCGGCCGTCGGGTCGGTGCCTAAGTAGGCGGTTACCATCTCTTTCTGGAGCAACTCTTCCGTACCAGGCATCATCTGTGCCAGCATTCCGCGCCATTTCAGTTCTTCAACAAAGTTCTTCTTCATATTTTAATATTCTAGTATTTTCTAGTATTACTA
>CALBPW010000267.1 GCA_937899145.1 uncultured Bacteroidota bacterium | reverse complement strand
AGTTTGGATAATCGGCATCTCAACAGTTATCAAGATTTCGACCAATTATCCGATTCGCAATCAAATCAACTTAAACCGTAGTCGCCAGCGTTTTGTCACCTCGTTCCAATCGTGGCTAATGATTTTGAATGTGCCGATTTCCGATGTGTTGCTGACATGTTGCCCGATGCACAAACATTCGTCATAATCGCCAACCTTCACAATACGAACGGTATCGGAAGCATTGTCGGGCAATCGTTTTATGTCGAAACGGGATTTTGCTTCAGATTGGGTCATAAATTCGATTGTTACATTTAAATTGCTACTAATCAAATTATTAACTCGTTTTTCAAGTTCCAAAATCTCAACCTCGCTTGGGCATCTGTCTAAAGCATAATCGAGTTTGCTTTTTTTGCGCTCGATATGAGCCTCAACAGCGCGTCCACAGCCAAACATATTAATCATAGTACGGTTGATAATATGCTCAGTGGTGTGCATTGGCGGATACTCCTCTTTGTTGTGGGCATTAAGTTCAGGTTCGTTCATATTCTAAATTTCAATTTTTAATCCGTCATACGCAGGTAACACATTGGTTGGCAACTGTTTAACGAGTTCGTTATAAACAGGGATTTTGTGGCTGATGTGTGTCAAATAGGCTTGGCGAGGTTTTAATTCGGAAATTATTTCAAGAGCTTCGCTCAAACTTAAATGCGCTTTATGCGGCTCGGTTCGCAATGCGTTAATAACAAGTGTGTCAAGATTTTGCAAGCGATTCATACCTTCGGCAGGAATTGTTTTGGCATCGGTTACGTACGCAAAATTATTAATTCGAAATGCCGATGTTGGCAAATCGCCATGATAAACCATTATTGGTGTGATTGTTGTATCATTAATGTTAAATGGCTCATTAAAAATTGGGTGTAAATCAATTTCGGGCGCGCCCGGATAGTGAGGTTCCTTAAATGCGTATGCGTACTCACTTTTTATCAGATTAACTATACGCTGTTGAGCATAAAATGGGATTGCCTTCCGCATAATATAGTTAAATGTACGAATATCGTCGATGCCTGCAGTATGATCTTTATGCTCGTGCGTTATCAAGACTGCGTCAATTTGCGTAATTCCCTCACGCAAAGCCGCTTGGCGCAAATCAGGCCCCGGGTCAATCAGAATGTGTTGCCCGTCAACCTCAATGTAAACAGAACTGCGCAGACGCTTATCTTTTATATTATCTGACTGACACACAGAGCATTTACAACCTACAATTGGTATTCCGTGCGATGCTCCTGTGCCCAAAAATGTAACTTTCATTGTGTTTGATAATTGTTTGCGAATGTAGTTCCAATATTGCAAATTATGGCTTTTATGCTAAAAACTTTTCTACTTTTAGCGACAATTTTTTCGACAATGAAAGGCAATCTGTATCTTATACCAACCACATTGGGCGAACAGGCTCCAAGCGATGTTATTCCTGCAAAAGTGCTTAATATAGCTGTGAATCTGCGACATTTTATTGTAGAAAACACGCGCACCGCAAGGCGTTTTTTACGTTCTGCCGATTCAAATTTTCCAATCGATGATTGCACATTTGTCGAACTTAACGAGCACACCAATCTAACAACAATTGGGCAATATATTGATGTGTGCGACGCCGGTGAACATGTCGGATTGATGTCGGAGGCTGGCGTGCCATCGGTTGCCGACCCGGGAAATGCCGCCGTGCGACTTGCTCATAGCAAAGGAATTAGAGTGATACCGTTGTCAGGGCCTTCGTCAATAATTTTAGCACTGATGGCATCGGGATTGAATGGGCAAAATTTCGCTTTCAATGGCTACTTACCTGTGAAACCGCCCGAACGCATCAAGGCGATTCGCAATTATGAGAAACGCTCGCAAGCCGAACACCAGACTCAAATTTTTATTGAAGCCCCTTACCGCAATATGGCTCTCTTCGATGATTTTCTGAAAAATCTGCATCCCGAAACACGCCTTTGCATTGCAACCGACATCACGCTTGAGTCGGAATTTATAAAGACAATGGCCATTGCTGAATGGCGAAAACAAAAACCTGATTTGCACAAACGACCTACAATTTTTGCGATATTGGGGGGAGTTGTTTAGGAATTGGAAGTTAGTAACGACAGCAGCCGGAACTTTCTAAACTTTCTTAAAACAAACTCATTTGAAACGGCTCGTTTGGTTTATCATTGTTGTTGGTTGATTTTAATTCTGACGGATTTTCAGATTTTGAATCTGCTTGATTTGCATTTACTTGCAAATTTGAATTTAAAGATACTGTGGTTGCCGGTTCTGTAGCAGCGTCAGCTATCATCGCCATAAATTCAGCTTCTGAAATTATTGGCACGCCAAGTTCGCGAGCTTTGGCGAGTTTGTTTGGTCCGATATTTTCGCCGGCAATCAGATAATTGGTTTTTGAGGATACCGAAGTAACTGGTTTTCCGCCATGTAACTCAATTGTGCGATTTATCTCGTCGCGGCTAAAATGCTCAAGTTTGCCGCTTGCAATTATTGTTAAACCGGCAAGTTTTTGGCTTGCGGTTCCGGTTTTGGCTTGTTCAAACTGCAATCCATAGCCGATTAAGCGATTGACAAACAAGCGATTCTCGTCGTTTGCAAAATAATCGACAATGCTTTGCGCAATTTTGCCGCCAATTTCGTCGGTGTTAGTAAGCTCGGTAAGCGTTGCGCCCATCAGGTTTTGGATTGAGCCAAACTGGCGCGCAAGGATTTTGGCAACTGTAGCCCCCACAAATCGGATTCCGATAGCAAACAGCACTTGTTCAAAAGGTACTTTTTTCGATTGTCCGATGCCATTTACAATGTTGGTTGCCCAAACACGCCCATCCTTTTTCAGAAGCTGCAATTCGCTTATTGTCAAATCGTAAAGGTCGGCCGCGTTTTTTATCAAGCCCGATGACACAAGCAAATCGATGGTTTCTTCGCCTAAAGTATCGATGTTCATTGCTTTGCGGCTAACGAAATGTGCAATGCGGCCACGCACCTGCGGCGGACAGGCGGTGTCGTTTGGGCAATACCAAGCGGCCTCGCCCTCGTTGCGGACAAGCGGGGTGCCACACTCGGGGCAACATTCGACAAATTCGACAGGCCGCGCATCGGCATCGCGCAAATCGGTATTGACACCCACAATTTTCGGGATAATCTCCCCTCCTTTTTCAACCATCACGGTGTCGCCAACGTGCAAGTCGTGCGATTTTATGATGTCGGCATTGTGCAGCGTCGCGCGCTTAACTACAGTGCCCGCAAGCTGCACCGGTTCAAGGTTTGCGACAGGTGTAACAGCCCCGGTGCG
>CALBPW010000266.1 GCA_937899145.1 uncultured Bacteroidota bacterium | reverse complement strand
CAGGAACACAGCCATAGGGTCGTTGCTGCCGCTTTCAAGTTCAAGGGTTGGGCGCAAGTTATTTTTCAATATCAACCCCTTCGACCGTAAGATTGAAAAAACCGAAGCCGAATCGGTTGACGACATTGTCGCTGCTAATAACATAGCTGTCAGCAGGCTGATACCTGCCGATTCCATAGTGAAACCCAATATCCACCAAATGGCGAAACCCGTAAAAATAGTTGTAAGCAATACGCCAAGCGTAGCCAACATTATACCGGGAGCAATCACGGGTCTGATGTCATCTATTTTGGTATCCATTCCGCCCGAAAATAGTATAATACAGATAGTTACAGTTCCGATAGTTTGTGCGACATTGTAATTGTCAAATTTTATACCAAGCCCGTCGTTACCAAAAAGCATACCTACACCTATGAAGAGCAGCAATATCGGAATGCCAAATTTTGAGCTGGCTTTCTCTGCCAAAATACTTATAAAGAATAGTATAGAAACTATCAGAAGTAATAATTCGATTTTAATATCCATAATTGCAATAAAAAACGCCAAAATATGGCTTGACAAAGTTATCGGATTTTTAAATTATCAAAGCTCAAATTTTGTTTGAATATTAAAATGGCATAAAAAAGCCTCAAAACATTTGTTTCAAGGCTTTAAATATAGTTTAGTGAATCCGGTGGGGGTCGAACCCACGACCCGCAGATTAAGAGTCTGCTGCTCTACCAACTGAGCTACGAATCCGTGCCGCAAAGATAGAAAAAACTATAAACAGAAGTATTTTTAGAATAAGTTTTTAGAAAAAAGAATTAGTAATATTATAAGTATCATATATTCAGATGATTATATAAACATATCAAAAAAAAAGATTTTTACGCTCATAAAATGTAATTATTACATTTATTTGTTACTTTTGGGTTAGAAAGAATTTTTAAAACGACACAACACAAAAACAAACAAAATGAAACTCTTCAAAAACTTTTTACAATGGGATTATTGGTAAGCACAGCCGTTGCAGTGGCACCAATCAACGCGGCAACACTGACGCAGACATCCTAACTCAAACAGGTTAAAAGATTGAAATAAATCTTATTAGCTTAAAAATGAATAATTATTTGAACAAATCGAAAAAGTTTTTTATCAAACCCCTGAATTTCTGTAAATGAAAATTTAAACGATAACAAAAAACTTCTCGAAAAATCAATTGCTAAACTAAAACTCTTAATCGATGAAAAATTTAATAATAATAAGCATTGTAGTCTCAATAATGATTAGCTGCAATTCAAACGAAACGAGTGTAAAATCACCTGATAATCAAATTGAAATCAATTTCAGTTTAACACAAAATGGCGAACCAAATTACAGCGCATCGCTTAACAATAATGTAGTTATAAATCAATCTGAATTAGGATTGATGCTTGATGGATACAATTTAAGCGAAGGATTTAAACTTTTATCAACATCAGAAGCTATTGTAGATGAGCAATATACGCTTCAAATTGGCAAACAATCAAAATATCATTATTTAGCTAACGAAAAGATTTTTAGATTGTTATCATCTACAAACGATACAATGGATATTGTATTCAGAGTATCAAACGATGGCTTCGGGTTTCGCTATCAAATTAACAAATTGAAAAACGCACAAACCGCTGTAAATGACGAATTTACAACATTCAATTTTGATACAAACGCAAAAGCATGGTTGCAACCAACAGCAATTGCAAAAACTGGATATTGCGGCACAAATCCTTCGTATGAAGAAGATTATCAGCAAAATATATCAGTTGGAGCAGTAAACAACTGGCACAGTGGTTGGGTTTACCCTGCACTATTCAACAGCAATGGCGCATGGATTCTGATTTCAGAAACAGGCTTAACTGACCAATATTGCGCAACTCGATTGACCGAAATTGAAGGAACATCAGCATACAAAATCCGGTTCCCGATGGAAGGTGAAGTGATTGATTCAAAAGCAGATAAAGCAAATCCTACAATACGATTTCCGTGGGCATCGCCATGGCGTACAGTTGCCGTTTCAACTAACTTAAAAGGCATTGTTGAATCAACTATTGGAACTGATTTGGCCAGTCCAACAATTGAAGGCGATTTCAGTTGGGTTAAACCCGGACATGCATCGTGGAGCTGGGCAAAGCTGAAAGACGAATCGATGAAATACGACATTCAAAAACATTTTATTGAATATGCCGCGCAGATGAAATGGGACTATTGCCTGCTTGACGCTTTTTGGGACGCGATACTTGGCTACGACAAAGTGAAGGAATTGGCTGATTACGCCGCAACGCTAAATGTCGGGTTGTTGCTTTGGTACAACTCGTCGGGTGAGTGGAATACAACTCCCCTGTCGCCTAAAAGCAAACTGTTGACAGCAGAATTGCGCGAAGCTGAATTTAGCCGACTTGAAGCAATGGGCATTAAAGGTGTAAAAATTGACTTTTTTGCAGGCGACGGGCAATCGGTTATGCAATACTACAACGACCTGTTTATTGATGCCGCACGCCACCATCTGATGGTTAACTGCCACGGCGCAACGCTGCCACGCGGCTGGCAACGGACATTCCCAAACGTAGTAACAATGGAGGCAGTGAAAGGATTTGAATATTCAACATTCTCACAAGAATACCAAAATATGATTCCAACACAATCGTGCATGTGGCTATTCACCCGCAACGTGTACGACCCAATGGATTTTACACCAATGAGCCTAACAGCCATTCCAGGAATTGAGCGTGTAACAACAAATGCATTTGAATTAGCATTACCTGTATTGTTTATATCTGGCATTCAGCATTTTGCCGAAACAGCCGATGGCATGGCAACACAACCTGAATACATTATCAGCTATCTGCAAGATTTTCCAACTACTTGGGACGAATCGCAATTTATTGATGGTTACCCTGGAAAATATTTTGTTGTAGCACGAAAATCGGGCAGCAAATGGTATGTAGCTGGCATCAATGCTGAAAAAGACGCAAAAAAACTAACCCTCGACTTGAGTTTCATCAACGCAAGCAAAGTTCAAATGTTTGCGGATACCGATGTCAAATGGGATTGCAAAAACACGACGATTGAAACTCCTGATACTAAAGCATTTAAAGTAGAAATGCAACCAAACGGTGGCTTTGTTGCGGTTTTTGAATAAAAGATTGTAAACCAATATAAAACGCTCTATTCAGAACGAATGGGGCGTTTTTTTTAAAATTGAAAATAGATGAAAGGCTGTAATCCTGAAATGCTGAACTGAACTAAAACGAAGATAACCACAACAGTAACAGCTATCTGCGCCCACATCGGCATCACAGCAAACCAGCCCCGATAGGTGTTTTTCACACGCTCGGGCAGCCAATGCAACACATAAGCCACAATCATAACCGCAAAAATTGGCCAATAAGCATTGATGTATTCGCTGATAAACGTAAATTTAAAATCGGTAAATATCTGCTTTATAATCAATTGTGCATCAGTTAGGGAGTCGGCACGAAATACAATCCAAGTGAATG
>CALBPW010000265.1 GCA_937899145.1 uncultured Bacteroidota bacterium | reverse complement strand
CCTGTAAAAGCTCCTTCTGTTGCTCGTAGAATTCCTTGAGCGAATTGAGGCGTTTCTTGAGCGCGTCTTTCTCATTCGACACTTCCTGCTTGATCATCTTGATGCGGATGTCTACGAGTTTTTCGAGAGTGCTCTTTGCGTTGTCGGCCACTTCGTCGCGGATGGCCAGCGCAATCTGCTTTGTGGTTTCAGAGCGCGACTGGTCGTTGCGCACAAACGACCACTGCAGAATGGTCACCGGCCCCGTCAGCATTCCCTTCATCGGCTTTTCGGTCAGGCTTTGCGCGAATGTAATCCAATCGACAGTCATTGGCGTTGGGCGCGAAACGTCGCCGAAAATGACGGGCGGCTTCACGCAGCGCGAGCCGTAGCTCTGCACCCAGCCGTTCTGTGTGAACACGAATCCGTCTAACTGCTCGCCGAAATACTCAACCATATCGTTGCGCTCAAACTCGCCGTGAACCAGCACGTCGAGCCCAACTTCTTCCTGCCATTTCACCGCGCGGGACGTCTCGTCTTTCAGCAACTGACTGTATTCCTGCGCCGACAGTTCGCCCTTGCGGAAACGGGCGCGCCACAAGCGCACTTCGGTGGTCTGCGGAAACGAGCCTATGGTTGTGGTCGGGAACAGCGGCAGATTGAGCAGTGCCTGCTGCTTTTGGCTGCGGACGATGTATGCGCTCTTGCGATTATAGTCTGATTCTGAAGTATTTGCAACACGTTCGGCCACCTTTGCATTATGAATCAGGGCTGACGATTTGCGTGCCGCGATGTCGGCCTTGTTCTGCTGATAGGCTGTCTGAAAACAAGCATTGGTGCGGTCGGCAGCCAAAACCGACAGCGTTACAAGTTCGTCAACCTTCTGACGCGCGAACGCCAGCCAACGTTTGATTTCGGCGGGCAGACGCTTATCATCGCGTTCTAAATCAAGGTCGTACGGCACGTGCAGAAACGATGACGACGCTGCCACCCACACACGGTCGGCACCCAGTCGGGCCACAGCCGCGTCAATCAGTTTGAGCGATTGCTCGAAGTCGTTTTTCCAGATGTTGCGACCGTCAACAATGCCCAGCGACAGGATTTTGCCCGCGGGGAAGATGTCCAGAATGCTGATGAAATCTTCAGCGCCACGCACAAAATCGATGTGGACGGCATCGGTCGGCAGCGAGAGAGCCAGCTCCGCATTGTCGCGCAAAGCGCCAAAATAGGTCGTCAGCACAATTTTCAGGCGTGTCTGCCTGCGCACTTCGCCGTAAACCTTCTGATATAGCGATTTAGCCTTATCATTAAGGTCAAGCACAAGGCACGGCTCGTCAATCTGAACCCATTCGGCGCCAGCGTTTTCCAGCGATTTCAGTTGCTCGATGAATACAGGCAACAGTCTGTCAATCAAGTCCAAACGCGAGAATCCCGATTCCTTTTCCTTGCCCAAAAGCAGGAACGACACAGGTCCGATTACCACGGGTTTCGTCTCGATTCCTGCCGCTTTTGCTTCGCGATACTCGTCGGCAGCCTTCGTGTCTGACAGTTTAAACGATTGATTCTTAACAAATTCAGGCACAATGTAGTGATAGTTCGTGTCGAACCATTTGGTCATTTCCATTGCAATAATGTCGTTGCCGCCGCGCTGAACGCCGTGAGCCATAGCAAAATACAACTCTAACCGATTGCCGCGCAGAGCGTTGTAACGCTCAGGAATGGCGCCCACAGCCACCGTTTGGTCGAGCACTTGGTCGTAGAGCGAGAAATCGTTCGACGGCACAAGCGAAATGCCAGCATTTGCCTGTAACTTCCAATTTTCCAATCTGATACTGCGGGCAACCGACAGCAGTTCGTCGCCCGTGATTTTTCCGTTCCAATAGGCTTCTTCGGCCTTTTTCAGTTCGCGCGCCTTTCCAATCCGCGGAAAGCCGACAACATTTGTCTTTATCAATTTTTTCATTCCAAAAAAAGTTTTAGTGTTCATTTTCGGGCGGCAAAGGTGGAATGCGGATTTTTTACAAGCAAATTATTTCAGCAAATAAGGAAATTATCCTAAATTTGTCGGTACAATCGGCATACAGCCGAATATTATCCTTTAAATTCAAAATATAACCGAATGACAAAATTAGATTCCACCGACATTAGGATTTTGGAAGTTCTGCAAGAGAACTCACACCTGACTACCAAAGAGTTAGCAGCAAAAGTAAACCTTTCGCCGTCGCCAGCCTTCGAGCGTCAGAAGCGGCTCGAGCGCGACGGCTACATCGACCATTATATGGCTGTGGTTGACCCCGAAAAGGTGGGCAACGGGCTGCTTGTGCTGTGCGGCATAACGCTTCGGCAGCACAGCAAGCGTTTGGGCGCAGAGTTTGTTGAAGCCGTCAACCGCATTCCCGAAATTGTCGAGTGTTGGAACACGTCGGGCGACTACGACTTCATTATGAAGATTTACGTGAGCGATATGAAGCACTATCAGGACTTCGTTCTCAGCACTTTAGGCGTTGTCGAGAGCATCGGCTCTCTGCACAGTTTCTTCGTGATTGGCACCGTCAAAAGCGGCACTGTGCCAATTCCGAAACCAGAATAACGGGGCATAAAACAGGAAAAAAATCACGAAAACAGAGCCATCAACACCACTATAGGGCTCAAGACAAAACGCACACTCCTACAAATTCATAAAATATTATATCTCAGTACTATACCGCAAAGTGACACGGCAGCGTATGCCGATGGCTTTGCGGTGCAGGTTTGGCGACGTTTGGCTCCGGATTTTTTCCTTATCTCTATTTTGAATCTTTTTCCATCAGCCCCCGTCTGCTGATACTTAAGCCCGCCTTGCTGAATGGCTGTCTCCTTTTTGAGCCGTTCCGCATCTCTTGCGCTCTCCGCAGCCTTGTCGGGGGTGCTTTTCCTAATTATAGGATACTCACTTCCGTTTTCTGCAACAAATTTATTTATCTATCGATATGCTGTGCTATGTCCGACTGGCAATATGTTTTCTATGCGGTCCGCACTACAGACTTCTTCAAAAGTGAAGTCACATTACTTCATCGTAACACTTTCTTTGTTTTTCTGTTTTATACATTTTTCCGACTCTTTGGCGGTCAACCTTTTTTAGGATAAGACAAACAAAAAATCCTCCGAGCATCACACTTGCACACGGAGGGTTTTTGTTTCAGATAATTTGTCGGAAAATTTCAGGAACTATCACTCGCGAAATCACTATCCATTCCAAATAAATAACTTTACAATTATCAGTTCAACATTTTATCTATTTCAACTATTTATAGATAATATTCAACTTGTTCAGTCTATCAATTAACTACAATCACCAAATATTTTGAGCTGCTCCAGAATTTGTAATAATTGTTAACCACAAGACTATCAACAGGTTTTGTACCGTATAAAGTGTACGAATCAAGTGGATGGGGTGTTACGACTGCCGCCTTTTTGCTGTTCAAATCGAATTTTGTTGTTTCGCGAATATCGATTTTATTGAAAGCGTCTTGATTAAAATCAGCCTTTGCGCGTTTGCTACCGACTGCAAATTTTCCGCGTTTATCAAGAATGCCCATTTCTTTAAGTTCTTTTTCGGAGCCGATTATGTAATAACCAGTGTTTAAAGCCTCATCTTGCCCCTCAATTGTAGCTGCCATACGCTCGGCATCGCTACGGATAGAATCCATCGAATATTGCATACTATTGACAAGTGCGCCAAGCCCTTCAATTTTTAAATTCGAATTTTGCAGTTCCTCAGTAAGTTTCAGAATTTCAGCATCTTTCTCTTGTATTTTCGATTGCAACGATGCAATCATTTGTTGCATTTCGCTATTTTTAATGTTGGCTTTTTTTAGTTGAGCTTGCAATTTCGAAACTTGTTCACGATTTTGCAGCATCATATTGTATATCAATTGAATATCTTCATTGATTTTTTCCTCGCGCGTTTGCTTATTTTCAGTTCCGTTAGCATTTAAAGCGATGATATTCTCTTTCTCTTTTATCGCTTGCAAATTATCCTCAATGCCCGAAAAAGTTCCCATAATAGCATAAATGGCAGAATCTTTCTGAACCACAACACGTTGCAAACTATCGTTACTGGTTATCAACTCTTGTCGCGACGGACCTTGTGAGCATTGAGCAAAAAGTAGCAAGCCGAGTGCCGCTATCAATCCAATTTTCTTCATTTTTTGTTAAATTTAAGATTAAAAATCAATGTTATTTAAAACGGAAATATAACGATTTTCGGGGGTTGTTATTGCTATATTTGCACAATTTAAAATTTATATTGATGGAAGCGTTGTTCGGAAAAACATTAGGCGATATAAAACTAATTGTCAATGAGTTAGGACTACCACCGTTTACTGCCAAGCAAATTACCGATTGGCTTTATAAAAAAGAAGTCAGCTCAATTGACGAGTTTTCGAACATATCGAAGGTGGCACGACAGAAACTTCAAGAGCGATACGAATTTGGACTATCGGCACCAATAAAAATGCAACAAAGCATTGACGGAACACGTAAATATTTATTTCAGCTTGGCGCATCAAACTTTATTGAAACAGCCATGATTCCTGACGACGACCGCGTTACGGTTTGCGTATCGTCGCAAGTTGGCTGCAAGATGAATTGCCGTTTTTGTATGACTGGCAAACAGGGTTTTCAAGCTAATCTATCGGCTACTGAAATTTTAAACCAACTACGTAGCATTGAGGAATTTAGCCAGATTACAAACATAGTTTTTATGGGCATGGGGGAGCCATTCGACAATCTGCACGAAGTGTTAAAAGCCCTCGAAATCCTAACAGCAGATTGGGGGTATGCAATGAGTCCGAAGCGCATCACAGTGTCAACAGTCGGCATTATTCCCGCAATGAAAGAATTTTTGGAGAAAAGTAAATGCCACTTGGCTGTTAGCTTACATAATCCTATACCCGACCAGCGCGCCGATATTATGCCAATACAACGCAAATATCAGATACAGCA
This sequence comes from uncultured Bacteroidota bacterium, assembly GCA_937899145.1. Classification (GTDB taxonomy): domain Bacteria; phylum Bacteroidota; class Bacteroidia; order Bacteroidales; family SZUA-534; genus RUG13583. Next base: position 1,335 of record CALBPW010000265.1, on the reverse strand, counting down.
AGCAATAGAAGTCATACGCAATCACAACTTTGGATTGCAACGCCGCGTATCGTTTGAGTACATAATGTTTGCAGGGCACAACGACACACCGCGCCACGTTTCGGCTTTGGCCAATTTACTACGTGGCATTGATTGTCGAGTTAACTTAATACGTTTTCACTCAATTCCAGACAGTCCATTTCAAGGTAGCGACGAAGCCACAATTCAGACATTTAAAGATGCGCTAAACGCACGTGGCATTTTAACAACAACCCGTGCTTCACGTGGCGAAGATATTCAAGCTGCATGCGGATTGTTATCAACTAAAGAATTGGTGGAGAGAAAGTAAGTTGATGGTGTTGGTGTTAGGTGTTGGGAGCTGAATGCCGAAAACAAAAAATCGTCAAAAATGAACAAAATTGATTTTGGTTCATTATGTTAAATCACAAACGATTGATTACCACCGCTTTAAAAACATATTTTACAATAACAAACGCAAAAGTTATAAAATAATTTTGAATTTTCCTATCCCAAATTTCGGTATTTTTTAATCGAAAAATCCCAACTTTTAGGGATTGACACGCCATTTTATTACCTGCAAATTTGCACACATAAAAAATGTAATAAAATGAAAAACACAGCAATTTATTATGGTTCGACAACAGGAACCTGCGAGGATATCGCAAACCGCATTGCCAACGCACTTGGCATTGAAGCTAAAAATGTATCGGACATGGGTGCCGACGCTGCATCATACGATGTATTAGTACTTGGCACTTCAACTTGGGGCGATGGTGACCTTCAAGACGACTGGTATGCAGGCGTTGAAACACTAAAAGGTCTTGATTTGAAAGGCAAAACAGTTGCAATTTTTGGTGTTGGCGATTCAGCTGGCTATTCATACACCTTCTGCGGTGGAATGCGAGCCATCTACGATGCCGCTATTGAGGCAGGTGCAACTGTTTTAGCAGGACCTGCAAAAGATGGCTACACTTTCGACGACTCCGCTGCCGTTATCGATGGTAAATTTGTTGGCGTAGCACTTGACGAAGCCAACGAACCTGAAAAAACCGATGATCGTCTCGCTCCAATGATTGATGCTATCAAAAATTTGTAAAATCCATAAAAGAACCTTATAAGAAGGGCTTTTCAATTTTATGTTGCGCAGAAAGCTACCGAAGTAAGCCACGGTGGCTTTCTTTATTTTTATACACAATAAAAATTTTGTTGGAAAAAAGCTAACGTTATATGACAAAACTCGAAAATGACATTGATATCATTTGATTTGATTGATACTGCACCAAAGAAGCTTACAACTTTCTTAAGGACTATTGCATGTTCGTGTGGCGATTGTTT
>CALBPW010000264.1 GCA_937899145.1 uncultured Bacteroidota bacterium | reverse complement strand
TGGTGAAATCGCCAATCTATCCGGGATCGGCATGGAGGTGTCCACAATGCTTCGGTAATTGTGTCATTTTCAATATTATAGTATTCGGCGGCTGGTGTGCCGGCTTTTACGTTTTCAGGCAAAACGATAATGCCATCGTGTGATGTGCCAATGCCAATTTCGTCTTCAGCGCAAATCATTCCGAACGAATCAGCACCGCGCAGCTTAGATTTTTTGATTACAAATTCTTTATCGCCATCATAAAGTACGGTGCCGATAGTTGCTACAATAACTTTTTGCCCGGCAGCTACGTTTGGTGCGCCACATACAATTGTCAGTGGTTCTTCAGCGCCAACGTCAACTGTTGTTATGTGCATGTGGTCGGAGTCGGGGTGGGGAATGCAAGTTTTTACTTCGCCCACAACCAAGCCTTTCAGCCCGCCTTTAACTGATTGATACTCACTTATGCTATCAACTTCAAGACCGATACTTGTTAGTTTGTCGGCAACTTCTTGCGCCGTTAGGTCGGTGTCGATGTATTGCTTAAGCCAATTGTATGAAATGTTCATTTTTGTAGATTTTTTAAGGAACGCAAAATTATCTTTTTTCGTTTTTATATGCAATTGATAATGTTCGTGCGTCTATCTGAATTAGTGTTTGTCAAATCTTATTTATTGTTGATTATTTTGTATCGCGCCGATGCTTTGCCTTTCATCATTGCTGATAGTTTTCCGCCGAGCAGACGACGTCGGATGGGCGATATGCGGTCAACAAAAACTTTTCCGTCGAGGTGGTCGAGTTCGTGTTGCGATATGCGAGCGCGCATACCATCCCACACTTCATGATGCTCAACAAAATTTTCGTCAAAATAGTGAATTTCAACCTTATCAGGACGCCAAACGTCTTCGCTAATTCCTGGCAAACTAAGGCAACCTTCGTTAAATTTCACTTCATTTTCAGTAGGATAGCTTAGTATTTCGGGGTTGATGAGTGTGCGTTTGAAATCTTTGCATTCCGGTTCTTCTTCTGCAAATGGAGTGGCATCAATAATTACAAGCCTGATGCTTTGGCCAACTTGCGGCGCCGCCAATCCAACGCCTTCTGCAGCGGCCAATGTGTCATACATATTGGCGATCAACTCTTTAAGTCCTGCAAAATCTTTGCTTACAGGCTGCGCTTTTTTGCGCAAAATCGGATTTCCGTAAACTGTTATTGGTAATATCATTTTTGTTGTTTTTGTTCCATATACGATTGCAAGATTATTGTTGCACTTATGGTGTCTATCAGTGCTTTATCTTGTCTTTGTTTCTTTTTCAGTCCGCCGTCAATCATTGTTTGAAAGGCGATTTTTGAGGTGAATCGTTCGTCAACCATTTCTATTGGTTTTTTAGGAAATTCTTTAGCAAGTTTTTGCGCAAAAGGCTTAATGTATTGCATTGATTCTGAATCTGTCGCGTTGAGATGTTTTGCGTGTCCTATTACAAATGCATCTACTTGTTCTTTTTGCGCATATTGCTTCAGAAAGTCCATCAATTCGGTTGTTGGCACTGTTTTTAACCCGGTCGCAATTATTTGCAAAGCATCGGTTACCGCAATGCCGCACCGCTTTTGTCCATAGTCAATGGCTAATAATCGTCCCACAATCAGATGCCGGCTATTTGTTTGATTTCTGCTATTATGCGTTGTGCCAATTCGTTAGCTTTTTCTTCGGTTCGGCTTTCGGCATAAATTCTGATAATTGGTTCGGTGTTTGATTTGCGCAGGTGAACCCATTCTTCGGCAAAATCAATTTTTACACCGTCGATATCGGTTACATTTTCGCTGGCATATCGACGTTTCATCTCTGCCAAAACCGCATCAACATTGACTTGCGGTGTCAGTTCGATTTTATTTTTCGATATGAAATAGGCAGGATATTGTGCACGCAACTCTGATGTTTTGAGTTTTGTTTTTGCTAAATAAGTGAGGAATAATGCGATTCCAACCAAGGCGTCGCGCCCGTAGTGCAAATCGGGATAGATAACGCCGCCATTGCCTTCGCCACCAATTATTGCGTTTGTTTCTTTCATTTTTGCGACCACGTTTACCTCGCCCACGGCTGCTGGTGCGTACGAGCCGCCATGTTGCTCTGTTACAACGCGTAATGCGCGTGTGCTTGATAGATTTGAGACGGTGTTGCCTGAGTTTATGCTCAAAATGTAATCGGCAATTGCGACAAGTGTGTATTCCTCGCCAAACATTGTGCCGTCTTCGTTTACAATTGCAAGGCGGTCAACATCGGGGTCAACAACAAAACCAACATCGGCTTTGTACTCGCGCATTGCCGCTGATATTTGCCCAAGATTTTCGGGCAGTGGTTCGGGTGTGTGGGCAAAATCGCCGTGTGGCTCAGTGTTTAAGCCAACAATCCGCTTAACGCCAAGTGCGCGCAGCAGATCGGGAATTATCAAGCCGCCAACTGAGTTTATTGAGTCGAAAACGACTTTGAAATTGGCTTTTTTTATCAGTTCAACATCTACTAAACGTAGTGCCACTATTTGTTGTATATGCTTGTAAGCGAAATTGTTATCTGTTGTAACGGTTCCTAAAAATTCGACAGGAGCAAAGGTGTAAAGTCCTTTTCCGGCGATTTCGAGTACGCGGTTCCCTTCTGCTGCACTTAAAAATTCACCGTTCATATTCAGCAATTTAAGGGCATTCCATTGCTTCGGATTATGGCTTGCTGTCAGAATTAATCCGCCATTGGCTTCATAGTCGATAACTGCCAACTCGGTTGTTGGAGTTGTGGCTAAGCCGATGTTTATCACGTCAACGCCCATGCCCATAAGTGTGCCCAAGACAAGGTTTGAAACCATTGCGCCTGAAATGCGGGCGTCGCGTCCGACAACAATCCGCAGGCGTGTGCCCGGCTCGTTTTGTTCTTTTACCCATTGTGCGTATGCAGCTGTGAATTTCACAATATCAATAGGGCTGAGGCCTTCGCCTTCTTTGTCGCCTATTGTCCCTCTAATTCCTGAAATCGATTTTATTAGGCTCATATACCTTATTTTTTGTTGTTGCAAAGGTAATTTTTTACGTTGAAATTATTGCAATAAATGTATGTGGAATGTTGGTTGTTAACAATAATTTTTTAATTTGATAAATTTGTATTGTTTTAAGTTGTTGTGGTATTGTATTTTTCTATAAAGCAAGACTTAACTTGTGTGTTTTTAACAAGTTAAGTCTTTTTGATTTGTGTTTTGTTATTGTTTCAATAATTGTGCTTGTTTTTATGACTATTTATCAATCTTTAGTTTATCGTACATTCGGCGCACTTTTTCTTTTGCTTCTTCAACTGAATTGCCGCGAGCCAATAAGACTGCCATACGGCGGTGTTCGTGCACTTCGGGTTTGCCAAAGATGCGCATTTGTGTATCGGGTTCGGCAAGTGCTTCTTCTAAGTTGCTAAACTTGACATTCTGGCTATCGCCAAAAACAACTACAGCTTTTGATGCCGATGCTCCATGGAATGCGATGTTTGGAATTGGCAAGCCAAGAATGGCGCGTACGTGCAATGCGAATTCCGACAGGTCTTGCGAAATCATGGTAACCATACCGGTGTCGTGGGGGCGTGGCGATACTTCGCTAAAAATGACATCATCGCCTTTTACGAACATCTCAACACCAAAGATTCCGCGTCCGCCAAGTGCATCGGTTATTTTGCGTGCAATGTTTTGTGCCTTGGTAAGTGCGGTGCCGGTCATTGGTTGCGGTTGCCACGATTCTTGATAGTCGCCATCTTTTTGCCAATGGCCAATTGGTTTTAAAAAACTTGTGCCGTCTTTGTGGCGGACGGTGAGCAAGGTTATCTCGTAATCGAAATCGATAAAGCCTTCAACAATAACTTTTCCGGCTCCGGCGCGGCCTCCGGCTTGCGAAATTTCCCACGAGCGGTCGATGTCGGATCCGGTTTTCACTACACTTTGTCCGTGTCCTGATGAGCTCATAATGGGTTTTACTACACATGGAATGCCGATTTCGGCAATGGCTTTTTTGTACTCGTCGTAGTTGGCGGCAAAGCGGTATGGCGATGTTTTAAGTCCGAGTTCTTCGGCGGCTAATCGGCGTATGCCTTCGCGGTTCATTGTCAGGAAGGTGGCGCGTGCTGTTGGTATCACGTTAAATCCTTCTTTTTCAAGTTCGATGAGGGTTGGTGTGGCTATGGCTTCAACTTCAGGAATTATGTAATCGGGGCGTTCTTTGTAAACAATCTCGCGCAGTTTTTCACCGTCAAGCATTGATATTACATACGATTTGTGTGCTATTTGCATTGCTGGCGCATTGGCGTATCTGTCTACAGCGACTACCTCAATACCAAAACGTTGTAGTTCGATAGCGACTTCTTTTCCAAGTTCACCCGAACCGCATAATAAGGCTTTTTTCCCGCCTTCTTTAAAAATTGTACCAAATTTTTCCATAGTAGTTTTTATTTGTAATTGCCAAATTTAGGTATTCGTTTATGTTGATATTCAAAGTTAGAAATCAAGTTGTTGACAAATGACAAACAGACGGCAGGTGTTTGGAATCAGGGGTTGGTTGGCCAGTAACTACATGATTTTTGCTAATATTTTGTATAGTTCGGCAATGCGGACAGGTTTTGCCATATAGTCGGTACAGCCGGCGGCGAGTGCGGCGTCGCGGTCGGAGTCGAAGGAGTTGGCTGTGAGAGCGACAATTGGTGTGTGTGTGTCGAAATGCCGGATTTTTTTTGTTGCTTCCAATCCGTCCATAACAGGCATTTTGATGTCCATAAAAATTATTGAGTAGGTGTTGGTTTTTGCCATTTCTGCGGCTTCTAATCCGTTGGTTGCGCGTTGCAGATGATGCCCGACAAGCATTGCGGCAAGCATCATATAATTGCTGTCGTTGTCTTCTACAATCAGAATGTCGAATTTGATGTTTTTATCGAAATTTTTTGGCGGTTCTTTTTGATTTTCAGCTGTATGTGTGATTGCTTCGGTGCTTTTTGGTACTATTGGCAGCCAAGCCCAAAAGTTTGAGCCTTCGCCTTTTATCGAGCTGAAGCCAACGTGCCCGCCAACGGCTTCCGCTACTGATTTGCAGATTGATAGTCCTAAACCGGTGCCTTGTACGAAAACGTCAAGTTTTTCGAATCGGTGGAAGACGCGTTTTTTGTCGTCTTCGGAAATGCCAATGCCCGTATCTTCTACGTAGAATTTTATGCCGCCATCGTCTTCAATGTATCCAAATCGGATGACGCCACTTGTGGTGTATTTTGTTGCATTTGATATAAAGTTGTTGACAATCTGCATAATACGGCTTCTGTCGGAATCAACTATGCAGGTTTTGTATGGGTTTTCGAGTTCAAGGCGGACGTTGATTGCTGTTTTCTTTTCAAATGTGCTGTATATCTCGTTGAAAAGTTCGGCAAGGTCGAATTCTTCGTTTTTGAAGTTGATGTAGCCGGCTTCTATTTTGGAGATGTCGAGAATGTCGTTGATGAGTTTGAGCAGCATGTCGCTATTGCTTGATATGTAGTGGTTGTAGAGTTCGCGTTTGCTTTGGTCGTCGGTCATTGTTAAAAGTTCTGAAAATCCGACAATTGCATTAAGTGGTGTGCGAATTTCGTGGCTCATATTGGCAAGGAACGCCGATTTTAGCAAGTCGGACCGTTCGGCTTTTGCTTTTGCTTCTTTCAGTTCGTCAAATGTTTTGTATAGCTGTGTGATTTCTTGTGAATTGGTAAGTAAGTAGCGGTGTCCATCTTGTAGTGTTAGCAAATCTTTGTTTGTGTGCCAAGTGCGGTGTGTGCCGCCCAAGTATGTTTCTTCATTGTACTCGTAACTTCCAAATTCAATGGCGCGGTTGTCGGCGTCGTTGAGGCGTTTGGTGGTCGAGCTGTCGGTCATAAAATCGGTGTAGGTGTGTCCTAATACGTTTTCGCGTTCAACATTGTAGAGGTCGCAAAATTTATTGTTAACAAGCATAAAGCGCATTTCGTTGTCAACATCGATAAGATTGAAAACGCCAGGAATATGGTCGATAAAGGTTTTGAGCATGATGTTGGTTCGCTCGTAACTTTCAACCATACGATTCCATTTGGTGTTGTCGCGGGCTAAGCCTGTGTACACATCAACGTGGCCTTGATTATCGTGTTTTAGTGGTACAATGTATATTTGTAAGTTGCTGATTTGGATTTCGTAGCCGTTTGATAAATAAGCTCTTACGTAAACTGTCTGTTCGAAATCTTCGCGTAGTCGCATTCGCTCAACAATTTTTTCAAATGGTTTGCGGTCGGCCGGATATATTATTTGCAGCAGATTTTCGATTGGCGCATTGCTGATGTCTTTTAGCGTAATGTCGGGGTCGTATAGAATGATTTTATTTTTGCTGACATCGTAGTCGAACATTATAAGGTCTGATTGATTGATAGTTAGCGATGTGCGCGTGCGGTTTTCTTCGAGGAATTGTCGATATAGAGCTTGGCTTGTGATGTTTCGCGCAACGCAGTTCATTTTGTTTATGCGATTGTTTTTTTTGATAGCGGTTGTAATTATTTCATAATAAGTGAATTCGTCTTTTTCAGTATTGTTCCGAAGGCGGATGACAATGCGCGCTTCTTTTAATAGTCCGTTTTTGATGTTATTGGCAACTGTTGTTATTTTTTTTGCGTCATCGGGGTGAAATTCGGTGTTAAAACGCTTTGTGTCAGCCATCTCTGGAAAAATCGAAAGGTCGCCATATATAAATTCGCGTTTGCCTGTGCTAAAGTTTAAGTTCCAAGCAAACAGTCCTCCAATTCTCATAATTGTTGCGCGATCTTTGTCGAGTTCGTCAATTTCGCGGCGGTTTTTGTCTTCAGCTGTGATGTCGGTTAGGCAAAGAATGTAGCTCATTTTTGTGCCATTTTCGGCAATAACTCGTTGGCATTTTATGTTAAGGTCGCATGAGTTCTTTTTGTTTGAGCGGTAGTATTGTTGTATATCTTCGGTAAAATCGATATGAACTGTTGTTTCGGCAATGTCGGCGCGTTGGGTTTCCATTTTAAAATCGATAGGCAATATTGGCGACTGGAACATATTGTGCTTCTGTAACATAAAGTTGTTTACATCGCCAATGCCGAGTATGTTGTAGTACACTTTGTTCGCAAAGCATAGCATGCCATCGGCATTAAAAATCGCAAAGCCAACTGATGCCATTTCAAGTGTGGTGCGATACTCGCTAAACATTGCTGAAAAGGTTATGTCGTCTGAGCTTTTTTGGGTTAAGTCGTTGACAACTAATACAATGTATGTTTTGTCGGCATCGGTTATTTTGTAATAACTTGTTGCGATTGTGCTCATTCCGCGACGTCCCATTGCATCGTGCGACATTTTGTTGCAATCTATCTGATTGACGTAAAACATCGTGTTTGAGTTGTCAAATTCGGCAATATTGCGCGGTCCTTTGTAGTATGGGTCGTTAAAGATGTTGTAGTGGGCAGCTAAAAAGCGATTTTTGTCAGGTATAGCGCCAATTCTGAGGGCGGCGCTGTTTATGTCGAGTATGTAGCCAAATTCATCGCTGATAACTAATCCAACTTGTGCTTGGTCGAAAATGTGGCGGAAATCGTTGAACGAAAGTTTGAAATCGAAGGTTTGGCGTATTTGTGAACTGTGTAGCATTATGTTAATGCGCTTGACTTTGCCAAAGCGCATTACTGCCATAAAATCAATTGAAGCGTGTCGGTTTGCGTTGTCGGTATAATTGCTTAATATTGTTTGTGTTAGCAATTCGCCATTTCGCATTTTGTCGTGAATTGTCATTATTGTGTTGTAATCGACAAAAAGGTAGGCGAATTGTCGCCATGTCATATTGTTAAATTTGGTTTTTGTATTTAATACATCTTTAATCTTGTTTTTGGCAATATCGAAATTCAAAAAAATAGTGTCGCTATTGCTGTAGTGCATATTTATTAGTCGTGTGAACTCTAAATGTTGCTTGTGTTTTTTGTTGTATGCTATAATAATTACGATAGCCAGAATTAGTGCTATTATTGTTATTAATATGTTGATTTGTATAGAGATAATCATTTTTGTAGTTATGTGCAAAGGCAAAAAATAACTTATTTTGATACCGAAAAGTTACGAATTTTCGGCGGATAACAAAAATTATTCATCGTTCAATATTCGTTATCATTATGATACTTGTCAATTAAAATCAGGTAAAATGAAAGCCTTGTATTGTATAACTGTGTGATTTTTAGATAGATGTAAAAATGTTCCGGTTTGATTTGAGCGACATTCAAAATATGCTTCAGTTTTAAACTTTATCAGTATCGGGTTCAAATTATTTGTCGGTTGCGTTTGTCCGAACATCTTTATGATGTGTGAGATGTTGTATTATAAAAAACGCCCGACTTTCATCGGGCGTTCTCAATTACAATTATGACAACCAAAAAATTATTCTGCTGTATAATCCATCTTAGTCATGCGGGTGTAGCTTTGGTAACGTTTTTTAGCCATATTTTCGGCAGCGTCAAACAATTCTTGAGCCTCGGCAGGGAATTGTTTCATAACCGACGCGTAGCGCACTTCACCTTTCAAGAAATCTTGGAACTTGGTGTAGTCAGGCACTTTTGAGTCGAGTGAGAATGGGTTCTTACCTTCTTCTTCGAGTGCAGGATTGTAACGCCATAAGTGCCAATAGCCACATTCAACGGCTTTTGCCTCTTCAGCTTGCGATTTGCCCATACCGGCTTTCAAGCCATGGTTGATACATGGTGCGTAAGCGATGATGATTGATGGGCCCGGGTAAGCCTCAGCTTCTTTAATTGCTTTCAAGCATTGTGCTTGGTCAGCTCCCATTGCAATTTGTGCAACGTAAACGTAGCCGTAAGTTGTTGCAATCATGCCAAGGTCTTTTTTGCGAACACGTTTACCCGATGCTGCAAATTTTGCGATTGCTCCAAGTGGCGTTGCCTTCGATGATTGACCGCCTGTATTTGAGTAAACCTCAGTATCGATAACCAAGATGTTAACATCTTCGCCGCTGGCAATTACGTGGTCAAGACCGCCGTAGCCAATATCGTAAGATGCGCCATCGCCGCCGATAATCCATTGTGAACGTTTGACAAGATATTGGGTCAACTCTGAAAGTTGTTTGCAGATGTCGCATTTATCTTTGTTAGCCTCAACCATTGCAGTTATTTGCCCGGCAAGTTCTTTGCTGCGAGCTGCGTTGTTCTTCTCAGCAATCCATGCGCTGTAAAGCTCTTTGGCCTCAGCGGGAGTGTTGTCAGAAGCGATAGCCTCGTTCATTAAACGTTCGATGCGGGCACGCATCTTCTTGTTTGCCAATGTCATACCAAGGCCAAACTCGCAGAAGTCTTCAAACAATGAGTTTGCCCATGCCGGACCTTGACCCTTCTCGTTTGTTGTGTATGGAGTTGATGGAACTGAACCTGAATAGATTGATGAGCAACCGGTTGCATTTGCTACAACTTCGCGGTCGCCAAACAATTGTGAGATAAGTTTAACGTATGGTGTTTCACCGCAACCTGAGCAAGCGCCGGAAAACTCAAACAATGGAGTTGCAAATTGTGAGTTTTTAGCGTTCATTGTAATGTCGACAAGCGATTGTTTGCTCTTAACATTGTTGACGCAGTAATCCCAATTTGCGGCCTCTTTAAGCTCGCCTTCAAGTGATACCATCTTCAAGGCTTTCTCGCCTTTCATGCCAGAGCAAACGTCAACGCAATTGCCGCAACCCAAGCAGTCCATAACGCCAACTTGAATGCGGAAGTGCATACCTTTCATTGCTGCAGGTGCTTTCATTTCGATAGTTGGAGCGTTGAAGCCTTTGATTTCTTCTTCGTCGAGAACGATTGGACGGATACAAGCGTGTGGGCAGACAAAAGCACACTTGTTACATTGAATACAAGTTGCTGAATCCCAAACTGGTACAAATGCTGCAACCCCACGTTTCTCATATTTGGCGGTACCTTGCTCCCAAGTGCCATCTTCAATGCCTTTGAAGGTTGAAACAGGTAGGTCGTCGCCAACTTGCCCGTTGATTGGTTTTACAACTTCTTCAATAAATGCAGGATTGTTGTTTGCTTCAGCTGCATCGTCTGGCAAGTTTGCCCATGCGGGGTCAACTGTCAATTGTTTGTACTCGCCGCCACGGTCAACTGCCGCGTAGTTTTTGTTTACAACATCTTCGCCCTTCTTGCCATACGATTTGACAATAAAGTGTTTCATTTCCTCTACTGCTTTTTCAACAGGAATAACGCCTGTGATGCGGAAGAATGCCGATTGCAGAATGGTGTTGGTACGGTTGCCCAAGCCAATTTCAAGCGCAATCTTGGTTGCGTTGATATAGTAAACAGTGATGTTCTTTTGTGCGAAATAGCGTTTTACCTTGTTTGGTAAGTTTTGTGCTAATTCTTGCTCGTCCCAGCTTGTATTTAACAAGAATGTGCCATTTTGTTGCAAACCGCGGGTTACATCGTACATGCGCAAGTATGCTTGAACGTGGCAAGCCACAAAGTTTGGAGTGTTAACAAGATAAGTTGAGCGGATTGGTTGGTCGCCAAAGCGGAGGTGCGAGCAAGTGAAACCGCCCGATTTCTTCGAGTCGTATGAGAAGTAGGCTTGGCAACGTTTGTCGGTTGTTTCACCGATAATCTTAACTGAGTTTTTGTTTGCGCCTACAGTACCATCAGCACCCAGTCCGTAGAATTTTGCTTCAAACATTCCTTCGCCACCAACTGCAATTTCTTCTTTCTTTGGAAGCGATGTGAAGTTAACATCGTCAACAATGCCAAGTGTGAAGTGGTCTTTTGGCTCGTTCATTGCTAAGTTTTCGTAAACGGCAAGAATTTGGGCTGGGGTGGTATCGCGCGAGCCTAAACCAAAGCGTCCTCCTACAATTACAGGGGCGTCGGCTTTGCCATAGAAGCATTCTTTAACATCAAGATAAAGTGGCTCACCATTTGCTCCCGGCTCTTTTGTGCGGTCGAGTACGGCAATGCGTTTTGCGGTTTTTGGAACGGCCGCAAGGAAGTGTTTGGCTGAGAATGGGCGATACAAGTGAACGGCAACTAAGCCAACTTTTTCGCCTTTGGCTGCAAGATAATCAATAGTTTCGCGGATTGCCTCAGTTACCGAGCCCATTGCGATGATTACGCGATCGGCATCGGGTGCGCCATAGTAATCAAACAAGCCATATTTGCGACCCGTGATTTTTGAAATCTCGTTCATATATTCCTCAACAATTGCAGGAACAGCATCGTAGTAGCTGTTGCACGATTCGCGATGGGTGAAGAATACGTCAGGGTTTTCAGCCATGCCGCGAGCCACAGGTTTGTTAGGGTTAAGTGCGCGTTCGCGGAATTCTGCAAGGGCTTTTTGGTCGATAAGTGGAGCAAGGTCGTCGTTTTCAAGCATTTCAATCTTCTGGATTTCGTGCGATGTGCGGAAACCATCGAAGAAGTTGAGGAATGGAACTCGCGATTTGATTGTTGAAAGGTGGGCAACGCCTGCCAAGTCCATAACTTCTTGGACCGAGCCTTCAGCCAACATTGCGAAACCTGTCTGGCGGCACGACATCACGTCTTGATGGTCGCCAAAGATACAGAGTGAGTGCGATGTCAGCTTAAAAACCGTTGCAGATGGCCTGGGGTACCTGCGAAATTTTCTTCGATATCTCCAATACTGTGGTGTTCCCGTGTTTATTCCAACCAACCCGCGATGCCCGGAAGAATATATTCCCTATCTGTTTTCAGACGAGGAAATAGAACTCATCTTCCATGTTGCGGATTCACTCTGTACAGGCAGCAGTTTTGCCCGAGCGGAATTCCCTATGATCCTGCGAATGCTTTACGGCTGCGGCTTTCGTATTGGGGAGCTTTTGAACGTTCGCGTCGGTGATGTGGACTTCAGGCGAGCTACGGTCTTGCTTCGCAATACGAAAAATAAAAAGCAGCGACTGGTGCCCATGTCAAGCTCACTGACACTCATGCTGGAACGGTACTGCATGGCTCTCGGCCTTAGCACAAAACCAGACAGCTATCTCTTTCCGGGCAGGAAGCCGGGGCAGGCCATTTCTAAATCCGCTGTCTATTCTCGATTTATTACTGTTTTGAAAACTGCGGGAATATATGTTCAACCGGAACCGCACAAACGAGGCCAATGTCTTCATTGTTTCCGACATGTATTTGCGGTGAGATCCTTCGCGCAGGCAGAACGGTCTGGGCGTTCTCCGGAGAGTTCTGTACCGTATTTATCCGTGTACCTTGGTCACTTCGACATGGACGGAACGGAAAAGTATTTGAAATTCGGCGGCGATATGTTTCCGGAATATACAGATCTCTTTGAAAGCTATGCGGGAGATGTTTTCTCGGAGGTCCTGTATGAAGAATAAATCTGCTGATTTTATGAGCCTGTTGGAATCCTATTTCACAGAATATATGCCTTATGCCGCCGGACTGAGCGAGAACACGATCCTGTCCTACAAATATACGTTCCGGCTTCTTCTGAACTATCTGATACAGGAAAAGGGGATCCGGGCAGAGAAGGTAAGCTTCCAGTGTTTGGACTATGACGCCATAGCAGGTTTTCTGGACTGGCTGGAAAATGACCGGGGCTGTACGGTCTCCACTCGCAACCAGCGTCTGGCGGCGCTATCCGCGTTCGCGGTATATGCGGGAAACAGGAACATGGATGCAGCTTCTGTCTTCATGACCAGCGTGAAGAGGATTCCGGCGAAGCGGACGATGGAAAAGCCGAGGACGGTATTCACCATTGAAGAGGTTGCTCTGCTGCTTCGTCTGCCTGATATGAAGACGACGATTGGAAAGAGGGACCACGCGATCCTGAATCTCATGTATGCTAGTGGTGCGCGATCTCAGGAGATATGTGACCTGCGAGTGCGCGATGTGATCTTCCAGAAGGAAACGACCCGCCTTATCCTTACCGGAAAGGGAAACAAGGCCAGGCGTATCATTATTGCCAAGCCCTGTGCCGATATCCTGAAACGATATTTGGAATGGCGGAATATCTCCAGAGAGTTGGATCACTATGTTTTCTCCAGCCAGACACATGAACACATGACGCTTTCGTGTGTGGAGGAAATTTACAAGAAGTACATCCGCCGGGCAAAGGAGCTTTATCCCGACAAGTTCCGGGAACCTCGATATACTCCGCACACCATGAGACATACCTGCGCTACGCATATGCTGGAAGCCGGTGTTCCGATTATGGCAATTAAAAACTTCCTCGGGCACTCTTCTGTTATGACGACGGAACGATATGCTGCGCTGTCCCAGGCAACGGTGAACAGTCATATCCGCGAGTGGAACAACAAGTGGTTCCATGATGCTCATCCCGCCAATGCCAGCGCGACGGCAAAGGATCCAATGCCTGACTTTCTTCGCTGATCTTCAATTATATTATCCGAGGAAATCTTCCGGAAAGCCGCATGATTACTGACTTTCTTCTCGATTCCTCGGATAATTTAACTTCTCGGATAATGCGCCATATCCGAGATCTCGGATATGGCGCACTTCTGCACGTGGCATGGCCACGTGCGTGCGCTCTGCGAGGCTTACAGCCGGACTTGATCGACAAGTCCGGCTGTTTCCGTCGCTGCCGCTCCGACCAAGGGGCGTTCCCCTTGCGCTTCTGGCGAAGCTATCCCCCACCGCCTTACGGCGGCTTGCTGCCTGAGAGAGAAAAGAGAATACAAACGAAAACCCGAGAGGCCGTTGACCGGAAACGTCAGCGGTCTTTTCTGTTGGCGCCATGCCGGAGTTTTGTGCTCCGGCATTTTTTATAC
>CALBPW010000263.1 GCA_937899145.1 uncultured Bacteroidota bacterium | reverse complement strand
TGTTAACAATCAGCCCATTGGTAAAATTAAATATGCGTTACTTTAATTCCGCCAATGGGTTATTGTATGTTTGAATAATCTGAAAATAAACTTTATGAGCGCAGGTAAAATATTACTATTGTTTATACTAATGTGCAGCGCAACAGCCTTTTCACAACAAAAGCTCACTATTTCAGCATTTACGCCATCTGGCAGTAAAACAGGTTGTGGAGCGCAGAATGCAGTTGATGGCAATGCTAAAACCTACTACTCTAACGATGGTCGGGCAAACCAGCCATTTATATTAGTTGTGCAATTGGGCAAAACAGCGAAAGCCATAAAAGTTAGCATAAAGTCAAATAAAAAAGGAATTACAATCCGGGTTAATGGCGATTATTATACCCGAACACTTGCCACTAATGACGATTTTTACATAATAGATGCCAATGGGTTTAAGAGTTTTGATATGTATGGCAATGGCACTGAGGAATTTATGTGTTATGAAGTGTCGGCTATTGAGTACAATATTGCGTCAACAACACTTGGACTAACATACGATGCGGCTGGCAATTGCACAAAACGCAGCATAATATTGAATACCAACAAATCGGCAACTATTGACACTACAGAGATATACACCGAGAATATTGACAATAAGAAAATTACCATTTATCCGAATCCGACACGAGGCACCATAGCAGTAGTTTGTGAAGGAGAGTGTGGAGATGATGGAGAATATCGCCTTTTTGACAATGGCGGAAACCAATTGAGGCAGGATATTTGGATACAAGCAGGAACGCCCATAAGTCTTGATGATTATCCGCAAGGCATTTACATTTTGCAACTTTTGCAAAACGGCAAAACAGATTCATACACAATAATTAAACAGTGATTAAATGGCATTTAAACGATATTTAAAATCGGTTTTAATTATTGCGGCAATGTTTGCCGGAAACGCCTATGCACAAACCATTGACACTGACGCTGGCTACATTGGTACAGAACCGCCGGTTGGCGCATTGCCGCTGACAATTGATGTTAATCAAGTTGGTGCGGCTGTAGGGTCGATGCCACTTGATTTGCCAAAAGGCTTTGCCGATATTGCACCTCAAATTGGCCTTTCGTATAGCAGTAGTCTTGGCTTGGGCAATATGGGCTATGGATTTACATTAAATGGCGTATCGGCAATAGCAGTTGCGGGACAAGACTATTGGCACGATGGAGAAGCAACGCCAGTTCAATTTAATGCAGACGATAGATTTTATCTTGACGGCGAACGTTTGATTTTGAAAAATGGCACATACGGAGCACATGGGGCAACGTATCTGACAGAAAATTACAACTATGCAACCATAACAAGCAAAGGCAGCACAAACTTGCAGCCAGAATCGTTTACAATAGTAACCAAAGATGGTTCGACAATAGAATATGGAGGCACATCGGCCATAACAAAAGTCAGCAATAATGGCACAACAAAAATCACGAACTGGCTTATAAAAAAGATGACCGACAAACGGGGCAATTACATTGAATATGTTTACAATAACACAACCGACGGGCAAACAAAACTAACTGAGATAAAATATACAGGCAATGCAAATGACAATATTGAGCCTCAATATTCGGTAAAAATTAATTATGGGACACGCACCGCTGAATATAGTTATGTGTCGGGGTATAGGCTCACAAACAGTTTGTATATCAATAACATAACTATAACTGACAGCAAAAATACCGAGATTGTAAAATACACGTTTGGGTATAGCAACAATCAACTAACCACCATAAACAAATATTACATGGGGCGGCAAGCGTGCAAGGCGACGATGATAAGTTGGAATAACATCAACATTAAAAGTGACTCTCTAAAAACTAACACCATCCCATCGGATTTCATAGAAAATGCGGAGCGGTTTGAAACCTTTACAGGTGATGTTGATGGCGATATGCAGCCAGATATTGTACGCGTAAACCGCGGTAAAAGCGGAAAATTTGCATATTACACCAAACAAGGCAACCAATTGATTGAAAAATATAAAGGAAACTTACCAGAAAACAACCAAATTGCTTCATCAAATAATATAGTAGCATATGAAAGACGAGTAGGAAATAGTTACACTATTACTCCTCTAAATCAAGTTACATTACCATATACTCTTTTCGACATTGATAATGACGGTTGTTTAGAGTTGTGCATAATAGAATATACCCCAAGGCAATACAATTCCCCAAGGCAATACAATTTTTATGCTTATAAACTAAACGAAAAAGGACTTACTAAACTTAATAAATATACAAAATCAAACATTGGCATAATCTCCCCCTCAAATCCGTTTTTTGCCGGCAACTTTGACGGCACGGGACACATTGATTTAGTGCCATTCATGAAAGACTCCAAATCTGTGAACAGCAACAACATCATCAACTTTGACGGTGTCAGCGGCAGTTTTCTTTCGGCTTTTGAACTCAACGGCGACTGCAAGACGGAGATACTCAGTTTGCAAGGAAACACAATAAAGATTTTTGCACCGGAAAAAAGCGGCGACGGAAAAATAAATATGGTGCAAAAAACATCGATAAACGCAAATATTTCTGATTATCAACATAACATGGAAGTCGCCGACTTCAACGGCGATGGTTTAACTGACATCCTTTTCTATAGCAATGGTTGGCAGTTATATTTGAATATTGGAGGAAAATTTCAACTACAATCGGCGGCAACAGATGTTTTAAGTAGCACTCGTACTGTTGGTTATCCAAGTTCATCAGCATTTAATGTTAGCGGTGCGCCTGATGCAATGTTTTTCCTGTCCGGCATTGAAAAACAAAGCTACGTAAATGACGCCAATTATTGGAAAAGCAATAATAATGGGAAAGATATTAGGACTTCTGCATCCGCATTTGAAACTCTAAACAAAAAATATCGGACCGCATACAGCAATATCTACCAACTTGCAGATATTGATGCAGATGGCAAAACAGAATTAATCAGAATTGAACGTGATGCTTGGTTTGTTGGTGAACGAGACGATTTGTCAAACTTAACCTCATCTAATTTGGAAATAAAAACCAAATACCGTCTTAAAATTTTCAAATTTAATGGTTCAGAATTTATTAATATAAAAACAATTAATGGAGCTGAATTTTCAAAAAAAGGAACTTCTACAACCGCTGTTGTATCAAATCAAAACTCATGTATAGGCTGTTTTGAATATGTAATGACAAATGTCAATAATAATTTAACTATAAATATTGCAGATTACAACAATGATTTTATTACTGAACTTATAATAGCAACCAATCAGAGCATAAGTGCAGACGGTGTGACAAACAGTACAGCCGGCACAATTCTCCAGTTCTGCAGCGGCCAGCCCCGCCAGTTCATAAGCAACGTAACCGATGGAATGGGCGTTAAAACACAACTGAATTACAGTAAAATAAATAGTGATAATTACACGCAAACAACTGAAAGTTTGAGTAGTAATGTGTATAGCCAACCTGCGCAATTATGGGTTGTAACCAATAAAAAAATTAGTGCGGGGTCAACCATTGCATCTAACATAAATTATCATTATAAAAACTTGCTGATTCACCCACAACGTGGGCTACTCGCGTTTAAGATAACCACAGCAACCGATGCTATATCAAACAATAAAAATGAGAATACATATAATTACGATGCAACATACATAGTTCCATACATTGAAGAACAACGGCGATACTACGGAACCCAAACCATGGAATACACCATATTTGAGTACAACTTTAAAAATAAAGGCACAAAATGTTATGAGCAGCAACTGACATACACCAAAAACGATGGATTTGCTGTAAATCAAACAATTAACAACTACAAATATTATAGCAATGGCAATTTGAATGAAATAACCACAAAATACGGCAGTGATGCCACCGATGTAACAACATTTGAAAGTTACACAACGCTTGGTAAAGCGCAAAAAGTAACAACTAAGCGTACACAAGGCGGAAATAATTTCACCTATTCATTATCATATACTTACGATATTTATGGTAACATTTTGACCGAAACCGACAGCCGAACAGGAGTAAAAACAACCTACACCTACGACAGCAAAAACCACACAAACATAACAACGATTGCAGAAGATGGCTTAAACACCAAAACAACAATAAGTTACGATGCGACAAAACGTTTTGCAACAAGCAAAACCACGAAGTATGCCGATAACACAACACTAACAACATCAGCCACTTACGACAATTTTGGGCGTACTCTGACCAAAACCTATATTAACGGGCTAAAAACCACATACTCTTACGACAACTTCGGACAACTTGCCATTGTAAACCAGCCCGATGGCGATTTTACAGCCACAGCATACGGCTGGGCAACCGATAAAAACCGCACGGCAATAACAAATTATGTTAAGACAAAAAACAGATTAGGCGACACAAAAACCATATATTACGACGCCATTGGGCGCGAGTTAAAACGCATAGTTGCACCAGCTGGCGGAACAGCCGAAACCATAAACACTTACTACCTTCGTAACGGCAATATAAATTATGCACAATCGAATGTAAACGGCGAAACATCATACACTTACAACCAAAATTATGGTTACATAAGCAGCATAACCGCGCAAGGGCGAACTGTAAACTATAGCCGAACATCAGCAACAGAAACAACCACAATAAACGGAGTTGCTACCACAAAGACATTCAACAACTTAAACCAAGTGCGACAAGTTACCGATGCCGCCAGCAAAATTGAATACACTTACCACCCCAGTGGCAGTCCGCTAACCATAACAGCAGCAGGGGCAACAACATCAATGGAATACGATGCGCAAGGCCGTCAAACAAAACTTACCGACCCTGACGCCGGCGCAACCACTTATGAATACGACAACCTTGGACGGCTGACCAAACAAACCGATGCCCGTGGTGTGATAATCACAATAACATACGATGCCTTTGGACGCGAAACCACACGCAACGAAAAGATGGGAAGCACAACACGCACTGTTTCAACCATTTATTACACTGCAAAACCGCATATCGGACTCATAAAATCGCAAACCGACAGCCAATCGGGCATTGTAACCACATACACTTACGATAATTACAATCATCTGCTGACAAAAACCGATAAAATTGATAATCAGAATTATACAACAACATACGGCTACGACAGCTACGGACGGAATATGGAAATAACATATCCCAGCGGCGAACATATAACTTACACATATAGTGGAAATTACATAACCGCAATTACCGATGGTACAGGTGTAAAACTTATAAGCGGTGTAACCTATAACGACAGAGGACAAGTTACAGGATATGACCAAGCCAACGGCAACCCCGTTGTTTACAAATACGATGATAATGGATATCCAAATTATATTAACTTTGGACAAACAAACCAGCGAGTGAATTACAATTACACTTGGAATGCGCAAACTCAAAACTTAACCACACGCAGCATGGGCGTACAGCAATCGCAATATAACGGCTATTCCTACTCTGAGCAATTCACCTACGACATTGCCGACCGCCTGACCATGTGGAAAGTGCAATACCCATTTAAAACAGGCTCATACACCTACACCGCCGATTACTCCGACAACGGCAATATAGTGCGCAAAAGCGATTTTGGATACTATTCATACACAAAAAAGACAAAGCCACACGCCGTGAGTGGCATTAGCAGCCTTATTGCCGGCACAGGCGATGAGCGCACCTGCGAGGCAGAGTACAACAGCTTTGGCAAGGTTAGCAAGCTGACATTGAAGAATGGCAACACAACCCTAAAAACCGCCACCTTCACCTACGCCGCCGACGGCCAGCGCCGCCGGATGTCAACCAATAACTCAGCCTCCGTTTATAGTGGCAATTACCAAGTAAACCGCTACAATGGCGGTGGCGAACAGCAACTGCACTACGTAAGCGGTCCGTCAGGCTTGTGCGCTCTTATTGTCCGCAACTATAACAGCGGCAGACTCACCTCACGCGCCGTTTACCATCTGCAAACCGATTACCAAGGCAGCATAATAGCCGCCTACAACAGCAACGGCACACTCTACAAGAGTTTTGCCTACGACCCGTGGGGACGCCGCCGCGTTGGAGATAATTGGAACAGCAACCTTGTTGCCACCGAAACCCTCATAACCCGCGGATACTGCGGCCATGAGCATTTAGATGACTTCGGTACAATAAATATGAACGGCCGTATCTACGACCCGCGCCTCGGCCGTTTCCTCAGCCCCGACCCGTATGTACAAGCCCCCTATAACTCGCAAAACTACAACCGTTACAGTTATTGCTTGAATAATCCGCTGAAATATACGAACCCGAGTGGAAAACTATTTAAAGAATTATTATCAGTTATTAGTACACCAATAGCATTTGTATCAGGTGCGGCAAATTGGATTATTAACGGAGGAAGTTTCCGTAATGGATTTTCAGAAACATATCAAGGTTGGCGAAATTTTGGAAAGACTATTGATAACAAGATTTTCCATAATGGGGCGGCAACGGCGCAAAATAGCATAACAGGTTCAACTACATACAACGGCACACCATACTCATACGTGCAACATACTATGAAAGGCGATGTAACAGTATCTGGAACCTATTTTGAAAGTTTATATGATATGTCCAATTTCATGTGGAGCAAATCAGAAGAACTGCAAACTGAAATATCGGGGTATGTTCTTGTAGATAAAGATGGTAAAGAGAGTTATTGGGTAAATCCATGGGAAGGGAATAAAGAAAACAAATCCGATAATATTTGGTTTCCTGATAAAAATGGAAAACCAACGCTTGACAACAAACAAATTGTGGCACAAATACATACCCATCCATCTCAACAATATGGAAAATATTGGTATGACGGAAATAGTTATGAAGATTATATATCATCAAAAGATATGGGCATCCCAGTTTATTCAATAGGCCCAACAAGTGTATCAATGATATATGCGATTACAAGTCAATATACACGTCCTAAACAATTTTTAGAATTGGCCAAAAACAGATATACTTATTATGATGATTACGGACGACTATTATTAAATAGCCCAAAAGAAACCAATCCATATTATTACGATGCTACAGATAATTGGCTTAAAAATCCATATATACAATATATAAGATGAAACCATTATTGTTCATACTATCTATTCTGACAGCAAATTCCATTTTTGCACAAACTTTTCCTTTGAAAAACATCTATAAAATTGATGTTAGCCATCCTTGGGAAAACAGGGAAGATTCTGTTTTATATTATACCATAACAACTATTGATTCAATTATTCCGAATGGTGATACAATTTTTAAAATGGAATATTCTGCTGAAGGTTGGCAATTTATGTACGATACTTTATACAAACATCGTCAATAATGATTTTGCTAAGCAGATTGGTAAAAGCGAAGCAGAATTGTTTGAACTTGCTAAGGCGAACACAAAGGAGATGTTCCCGGTAACTGTTCAGAATATGAATGAAGTTATTGCAGACATGATATTTCCGGGAACACCGATTGATGATGAGATGAGAGCAGAATTTGAAGCGACTGTGGCAGAAGTTCCAGATGAAAGAGCTATGTATGTAATCTCTAATAAGGCAAAAATCTTTGGTGCAGCTTCAATGCTTTATGAAGTGAAGTTGTTTGAATTAGCTAATAAGGTGAACTCAAACCTTTATATCTTACCATCGTCAGTGC
>CALBPW010000262.1 GCA_937899145.1 uncultured Bacteroidota bacterium | reverse complement strand
CAAGTGTCGAGAGCATTCCGACAGCAGCAATGCCGATTCCGTAAAGGCCCATCGACAGGTTGGCGGCCGTAAATTCCACTTGGAAACCATTGGCGCACAAATAAGCCAAAATGATGGCCGCACCCACGGTTACAACAGGAATTGCGGTTGAAATCATACCCAAGCCAAGACCCGAAATGATAACCGTTGCGGGTCCCGTCTGCGAGCTTTCGGCCACCTTCTGCGTCGGTTTATAGGTTTGTGAAGTGTAATATTCGGTTGATTTCCCGATAATCACACCAGCCAGCAAACCAACAACTACCGAAAACGATATTCCTACCCAATTTTCGATACCTAAAGCCCAAAGGATAAAGAATGTTGCTATTGCAATAAGCACAGCTGCCGTGTTTGTGCCACGACTAAGTGCCGACAGCAATTCTTTCATACCGGCTTCTTCTTTCGTTTTAACAACAAAAATGCCGATTATTGACAGAATGACACCAAATGCCGCAATGAGTGATGGTGCTAAAACGGCCTTCAGCTGCATTCCCTCAACCGCCGATGTGGCAAAAGCCGATGCTCCAAGAGCCATTGTAGCAAGTATTGAGCCTGCATACGATTCGTAAAGGTCGGCACCCATGCCAGCCACATCGCCCACGTTGTCGCCTACGTTGTCGGCAATGGTAGCGGGGTTGCGCGGGTCGTCTTCCGGAATGTTGTATTCGGTTTTCCCGACAAGGTCGGCACCCACATCGGCAGCCTTAGTGTAGATGCCGCCGCCAACGCGGGCAAACAGCGCCTGTGTTGATGCGCCCATACCAAAGGTCAGCATTGTGGTAGTGATAATTATAAGATGATGCTCTTCAGGAATAAAATGATTCAGAACCAAGAACCAGACTGAGATGTCGAGCAAAGCCAAGCCAACAACTACCAATCCCATAACTGCACCCGAGCGGAACGCAACCCGCAGTCCGCTATTGAGTGAGCCGCGTGCGGCATTGGCGGTGCGTGCAGAGGCGTAAGTTGCCGTCTTCATACCAAAAAAACCTGCCAAGCCCGAGAAGAAACCTCCCGTTAGAAATGCGAACCAAACCCAGCCATTTTGCAAGTCAAAAGCCGACATTACACCAAAAATTGCTGCAAGACAAATGAATACGATAATTACAACTTTGTATTGCTGCTTCAGATAAGCCATTGCACCTTTGCGCACGTGCGCGGCAATTTGTTTCATAAGATCAGTGCCTTCACTTTCCTTCATCATTTGGCGGAAAAATAAGTAGGCAAAGCTAAGTGCCACCACCGATGCCGCCAAAACAACATAAATCAAATTCTCCATAATATTAATAATTAAGGTTTTATTAAAAAATAATCACTATTTACCCGAGCAGTAACTCCCAACTTGTAAACACATTTTTAAAAGTAAAAAAATAAAGTGAAAGTTGTATGCTTTTCGGTTATTAGTGCCAAACTTTTATTTTTGCAGAAAAAACACCAATATGAAAAAGTGTCTTTTCAGTTCAACAATCTTTCTTCTTGCGGTTTTACTATTATCGCTGATTGCCTGCAATATAGATGACGACACCATTACGCCCGAACCGACACCGCCAATAGATACTGCAACTGTTGTAATTGATACAACACTCCAACACATTGACACATTACCAAATCAAGACACCATTACATCCGAGCCAATAGATACTGCAACTGTTGCAATTGATACAACACTCCTGCACATTGACACATTACCAAATCAAGACACTATAAAACCTGTTGTTATTGAGCGTGTTACTAACCTCACATACCATAAGGTGGTATCAGATGACAGCCTTGCAAAATATTCCACACAAGTATCGGTACAAAAACTTGAAGCCGATTTCAAATGGTTAGCCGACAATGGTTATACTGCTATTCTTCCGCGTGAATTGCTGACAATCGATACCATCAAACCTAAAACAGTAATTATCACTTTCGATGATGGGTATTACAGCAACTATCTATATATGTATCCGCTTCTTGAAAAATACGGGCTGAAAGCCGAAATAAATGTAATTGCGAATTGGATAACAGACGAACGCACAAACAGTTGGCTGAGTTGGAATGAGTGTCGCGAAATGAGCGAATCGGGAAGAGTTGAAATTGGTTCGCATACGTTCAATTTACACAATCCGACCAATAATGGAAGTTACATTCGTGGCGGTGCGAACGGCATTGGTCGCGAAGTTGATGAAAGCGATGCAGATTATATTGAGCGCATAACTGCTGATTTACAGAAAAGCAAAGATGTGATTAAGGAAAAGGTGGGCATTGAGCCTGTATCTTTCGCATATCCTTATGGTGAAGGCAACAATTTTATCAACCATTATATCTCGGATTTGTTTGCCATAACGTTCCTTACCAATAACGGGAATTTCAATCCGAAAGGAGACCTGCACTTGCTTCCTCGCAACACTATAACTATGAAAACAGCATTAATAAACGTATTAAGATAAAGTTTTTTAGACACCTTGTTCAAGACAAATTAATCTTCACAGTTATCATTTTATTATGACAGCAAAGAATATCACTACAAAGATAACGGTTTACT
>CALBPW010000261.1 GCA_937899145.1 uncultured Bacteroidota bacterium | reverse complement strand
GAGCGAGCATTCGGCAGATGTCGGTGGGCTGCTGTTTGGCTTCAGCCCAAAGCAGATATTCATCGCCAAAGTCGATGGCATTGTCAGTGTGCTGCATTTTCACAGCAAAATCTATACGGCCGATGATGTCGGTGCAGTCGAATTTCGGAAACCAATCGGCTGCCACTTTGAGCTTTAGCGATTCTTCGCGAATGTTTTCGTAGTGCATTGTTCCTCAGAGATATGATAATGTTGTTTTTAAATGTTTGACGCTTTCAAAGATAAACGGCAAAACAAGAAATGAAAAGTGAAATTTTTGACACACCAGAAAGTTGGGCGTCTGGAAGTTTTGATATGTCTATATTGATGATATATAGTTAATTGCATCATAAATTAGTGCGTTTCGATATAATGTTTTTTAATAAAAGCCAACAACGCCAATCAAAATTTGAGTTTTGATTGGCGTTGTGTCAAACTTATTTATATGTCTATTATAACAAAACTACCGCTACATAACCGCAACAATAGTTTTGTGGTGATTTATGGATTTGTGACTTGTTCCAATTTACCTTCGTTGTCAATTGTCCAGTTTTTTACTGTTTCACCATTTGTGCCTTGTGCGGTTTCTGGTGTTACGCTGAATTTTGAGGCCTCAACTTCAAGTGTTGTTCCTGCTTCGTCGGCAATTCCCAGCAATACAGCTTGCCCGGTGTAAGACGAAGGTGTTATTTTTGCTACACTATCGTTGGTGAGTGCGGATATTATTGTGATTTTGGAGCCTTCTTTCATATAAACATCGTTGTCGGGGTCGATTTTAGCATCCCCACCCATTTCAAGGTCGCCTTCACCATAACCACTATACACATCCAAAAGTATGCCAGCACCATAGGCAGCATAGTCCTCAGCGGCAACTACTGTGTTTCCGCTTATAGAACCACCATTCATTGTCAGTGTTGATAGATAATTCACATACGCGCCACCTCCCTGTGCAGCTTTGTTTGCTGTAATTTGCGTGTTGCCTGCTACATTTACAGTGCCGCCATCGGTTATATACAAACCTCCACCTTTAATACTTTCGTTGTTGCTTATTGTTGCGCCGTTAATATTTACTGTTCCGTATTGGAAAACATAAATACCACCACCAGATACACTTGCGTTATTCTGACTTATAGTTCCTTCAGATATATTGATAGTGCCAGTATAAGCATAGACACCACCGCCAGATTGATATGCTGTGTCATTTGAAATTTCGCCGCCCCGCATTTCAAAATCGCCATTAGCATACACTCCGCCGCCATCACTCGACGCTGTGTTATTTTTTATATAACCGCCTTTCATCACAAACTTAGAATTTTCATTACGGACACCGCCACCATAAGTTGCTTTATTATAGGATATTTCGCCTCCATTCATTGTAAGAGTGTTGTCGTATATTTCACTATATGCAAGATATACACCACTACCATAATTTTCAGTTATCAGTGTGCCATCTTCTATGGTAACGTTGCCTTTATTTATCAAGATACCACCACCAGTATCATCACTTGTATATCCGCCTGCGATTTTCAGATTGCGTATTGTAATAGGGACACTTGTGCTGATTGTAAGGGCGGCACCTGGGATTTCATCAATAGATGGCTGAAGATTGCTCTTTCCGTCCCAACCGGCGTTAATACCATCGGTGGTGTTGGCCGTTTTGCCGCATAGGGTGATGGCACCTGCTTGTAGTTCCGCATCGAAGTATTCCATTTTTTGCGGTCCGGACAACATCCCATCAACAATTATCTCGTAGTCGCGGTTAGGGGCAGAGTCTGATAGTGCTACAATCTGACCAAAAGCCTGAGCAATAGTGGCAAATGGGGCGTCAATTGCGCCTGTGCCTGTGCTATCGCTTGCACCAGTTGCGGCAACGTATAACTTCACTGCATTCTGTTTAAATTGAGCTGTTATGGTGGTATCGCCTGTAACAGTGAATGAGAATGTGGTATCTGTGCTACCATTAGCCCAGCCTATAAACTCGTAACCATCAGCAGGTGTAGCCGTTATGGTTGCTGTTGTATTGGGGTCGTAAATGCCAAGTCCGCTAACTGTACCACAATTGTCCGGACCTTCAATATTTACCCAAACGTGGTAGCGAGTAGTATTCTCTACCGCACGTATCGGAAACATTGAGTCAAAATCGGATAAATTTTCAGCAGTAAGTATATACTTCCGTTCTTGAAAATTAAGGTTGGCATTATAGGCCTGAGTGACTCCTGACCGGTCAGGATATTCACTTGTCCAATAATTTGCAATCATGCTGTCGGTTATTGGCAATATAATATAGTTGGAACTGTCAGAACGGTTTGCGACTTTAAAATAGTTGTTTTCTTCATCATACTGCCAATGGCAGTCGTTTATTAACTCGTTCCATTCGTTTTTGGTAGGAGTGCGGTAGTTGTTGCCAAGCATAGCGGTAGCAGCATCGGAGCGTTTGGCAGGGTCGGTCAGATTGTAGTCTGCATTTGGTTCAGCCATGCCCCAAGCGTAGCTGTTACCGACATCGGTACTGCTTGAAGCTCCAAGGTTGCGCGCTGCCCACTTAACAGTTAAGCCAAGGTCGACCAACTGATAAGTATCGCTCAGGCTTGCAAAGTTAGCCCATAGGGTTAAATTCCCCATAACAGTAATTGTGCGAGGGTTTTCAGTGCTGCCGTCATTCCAATGGCTGAAAATGTAGCCATCGGCAGGAGTGGCAGTCAAGGTTATTTGGTCGCCATAGAGGTAGGCTCCGTTGCCTCCTCTAATACCTGATACTGAGCCGCCTTCGGTTGGTGAAGTCATTACCGTAAAACCGTCTTTAAGCGCTCTGAACATATTTTCTATTGCACTTAAACTCTGTTTGCCCCATTCATGCTTTTTCGAGAACAAATCATCTTCGCTCTGTGGCTTATTTTTTAACTGTTGCCCATCGTTTTGTTCCCATTCATTGGCAATAATACTATTGGCGGTTACCATAGTGTCGAGCAAGGTGTAGCCGTAAGTGTTTTCGTTGGCTCCCACGCCCATACCAATATACTGCAAATCGTTGATAGCAAATCCATTGCTGATACCGGCAGCCTCCATCACAAGACGCGAAAATTGAGGTAAGCTGTTTTTAAACACATCGGTACTATAAAGCCCGGTTACAATATTTTGTTGCGATTTTACGTCCGGATTGAAGTCTTCTATATAGCCGTGTTGATTGTCGGGACTATAATAATAGTTTTCACCTTTGTTGTTTTTAACCTTGTAGCCGGCAGCTGTCAGTTCACTTTCAAGTAGTACAAGTAAGCTCTGTCCATTCCATTGCCTTTTAAGCGTATCGGCATATTGTGGGAAGATGCTGTTGTAATTTTTAATAGTTTTTGGCTGTGTTTGATTGGTGCGCTCTGAATAATAGGCTGTGTCGCTATAAATATTACCATCGACAAGCCAGCAGGTGCGGTATTCGTAGTTGTAAGTTGGAATATCAGCACCGCTTGAACTGTTTTCGTATTTATAGATAAGATACAAATACTCTCCGTTTTCACTATAATAATAGGTATAAGTTATTTCAGGCGACAAAGTGTATATCAAACCACCTGCATCTGAGGAGGATACTGTTTTTTCAAAATATGGGTATATCTTTCCTGTTGAATAGGCTTTAGAGGCCAGCGTGTTGTCGGGAACTTTGGTGATTTCACCGCTTGCTGTTTCAACCTCTTCGGCTGTCATAATTGTTGTATTAACGATAGCCGAATCGCGTTTTATGGTCAGCATTTCGGTATTGTTTGTTTTGCCGACAATTGCGAAGGCAACCGGAGACGGTTCTCCTTCTGCTGTTTCGGCATCGTTTATATAGATGCGGGTGCTGTCTTGGTCGATGGTGAGATAATCGTTTTCAGCTTTGCTTGCCGATCGGCCTGCCACAGCGAATTTACTTTTGGCGGCTTTTGAACCATTAATGTCATCAACATAAACTATTGTCCCGTACTCGTCTATAACAAATTCGTATTCGGGTTCGGTTTTGCTTGCGCTGCGTCCCGCTACTGCAAATTTACTTTTAGCGGCTTTATTCGCGTCAGTGTCGCCATAAATGTCAACATAAAATATTGCGCCATTATTGTCGATGGAAAAACGATTTTCTGGCGCGTCTTTACTTGCCGAACGGCCGGCAACGGCAAATTTGCTCTTGGCTGCCTTGCTTGAATTTGTGTTTTCGTCGGTGTCAATATAAATTTTTGTTCCGTCAGCATCAATAGTAAGCAGATTGTCAGCGTCGCTCTTGCTTGCCGAGCGGCCTGCCACAGCAAATTTACTTTTGGCTGCTTTCGAGCCTGATTCGCCGTCAACATAGATTATCGTTCCCGAATTATCTATTTTCAACAATTCTTCATCACCTTTACTTGCTGAGCGGCCGGCTACCGCAAAACCGCTTTTGGCTGCTTTCGAGCCTTCGTTGTAGTCAACATAAAAACGGGTCCCGTCTTCGTAAACGGCAAACAATAAATTGCCTTGGCTGTCTTTTACGGCAAAAATGGCATCATCGCCAATGGTGTTTGAGGCTTGAATGACGGTTGCCGATTTGGCGGCGTACATTGCGTATGGAACAGGCTGTATCTGCATTGAGCCCATATCGGTGTAGGTGCCGGAATCGGTTGCGTCAGCTTCGATGCGCATCATTATGTCCATCATATCCCAAGGCGCATCGCTGAATTTTCCAAGTAGCGGTGTTCCTTCGCCAACTGCAATGCTGATGTTTCCATAAGCGTTAGTTTTTGCCACGTGCTCCTCTTGGTAGTAAACCGAGTCGCTTCGCATTAAGCTGATGCGCAGCTTGACATCTTGATTAGCGATAACTTCGCTGCCGTTTCGCATTACAGCTTGATAATTGAATGAGTTTTGTGCCACGGCTGCAAATAGTCCGATAGCAAAAATCAATGTGAATAGTACTTTTTTCATGTTTTATGATCTGTTAAAATATAATCAATTACAAAACAATGTTTCGATTTTTCCCAATAGAAAATGACCCGTTTTTGTTGGTTTTACTACATCATTCTTATCGGGTTTTTCAAAAAATCGTGCTAAAATAGAACTAATTACACAATTATCAAAATTTTAATTATCACTAACTTGATTCTGTTGGCATTAATTATTCGCCATCTATTGAAACGACAATTGAACAACATCAACCCATTATTACCTCAACTTCATTCGACCCTTTCATCTTGCTGAATGGTACAATATTGCCCTCAATTTTTTCACCATTCAGGGTTATCCGCTTAACTCCTTTTTCTATTCCGCTTGGATTTTTTACGCTGATATTCACCATCTTACCACGGAATCGGCGAGTAACTGAAAAACTTTCCCACTGAGGTATGCATGGGTCGACAAGCAAGCCTTCGTAATCAGGACGGATGCCGAGAATATATTGTGCAGCAGTAAAATAAGCCCACGATGCTGTTCCGCTCAACCAAGGGCATCGGCTCTGACCTGCACGCATATTGTAGGTTGAACATGTTGTTTGCGCATAAACGTAAGGTTCAATCTGGCGTTTTTCGGCACTCTCGTTGTAAGCGGCCGGCAAGTAGTGTTTGTAATTTTTGAAAGCGCGATTGCCGTGCCCAAGAATACAATCAGCCATAATGCCCCAACCTTGCGTATGCTGAAAAACGGCCGCGTTCTCCTTCATTCCCTTTATAAACAAAGGCGCTTTTATCACCGATGCTTCGGTTTTTTCATACGGAGGGTCACATAAAACCAAACCGTATTCTATTGCCAAATATTTTTCGATGCTATTCATCACTGTTTCAGCCTTTTGCCCAGTTGCTTGTCCCGAAATAACAGCCCATGAGTTTGGATTAAGCCATATTTTCCCCTCGTCAACTTTATGAGTGCCAAACACATATCCGTCTTCTTTTATTGCACGCACATACCACTCGCCGTCCCAAGCAGCGCGTTCAATATCGGAGGTTAACTGATTCAGATTTTGTTGTGCCCAAGCCACTTCCTCGGGTTTATTTAAGCGTTGGCAAATATCAATATAAACCGTAAGTGCGTAGCGCAGTTGCATTGCCACAAAAACAGTTTCGCCCCGAGCCCCAAGCACAAGGCAGTCGTTCCAATCGGCACGCAAGCCGCAAGGCAAATTGTGTTTTCCGCGTCTATCCAAATTGAACTGAATGGCTCGGCGCAAATGGTCAAGAACCGTACCTTCTCCTTTGTCGGAATAAGGCAAAATTTTGTTGTAATAATTGATGTCGCCAAGTTCTTTAACATAGGTTGGAACCGTGCAGAATAGCCACATACAATCATCGGAACGGAAATCAGATTCGGGCGTTGGAGCCTCATGCCCGGGGTGATGGTCGAATGGTTTGACAACTGGCATTGCGCCACCGTTGGAGTTTTGTCCCGTAAGCATAAGTTCCAGACGCGAAACAACTTCATCGGGAATATTGTGGATAACACCAAGCATATCTTGGATTGTGTCGCGGTAGCCCATTCCGTCGCGTTCGCCACGGTAGATAAGCGAAGCGGCACGGCTCCACGCAT
>CALBPW010000260.1 GCA_937899145.1 uncultured Bacteroidota bacterium | reverse complement strand
ATTAAGAATTTATTTTTTAATAAAAAAATAATAATTAAATATGAAAAGACCAGGTTCAGCAAATCAAAGCCCAAAAAAGTTCTATGTTTTAAACCAAACAAAAAATTATTTAGCATCAAGATATCTACCTAATATAAATAATTATGTTAAAGAAGATAATATAGAAGAAGATTTAAGCTTATTGCAAATATCTTGGAATGAATTAGGCATTACTCAAGAATACCGAACAGTCTTTTTGAATATATTAGAAGAAGCTTCTGAGAGTGAAAGAAATAATATTATAACACAAGAAAAAAATAATTTGAAGAAATTTAGAGACGCTCTTTTGAATCTAAAGAAAGAAATAGAAAATAGAGAAAATAATTTAACTCAGTTAAAAAATGCAGAATATTTAATAAAGAATGCAATGGATGACGAATCAAGAGCAAATACAATTAATTCAATATTACAAAATGTTATATCACTTATAAAAAATTTAAGAATAAATGCTGTTAATATAGTTAAAAAAGTAATAAAAGTGAATCAAATAACGGCATATTATGCCAATTCAGGTAAATTTAATATATATAAAATAAAACTAGAATATTCATATGATCCAAAATATTTATTTAAAATGAAAAATGATCTTAAATTTTTAAGGAATTCTCCTCTTAAAGCATTTATAGAAATGAATAACACCGATATAGATCCTTTTTTAACAAATTGTGCTCCTTTGCAAAATAAAATGGAAGGAACTAAAAGAGTAATTCCTATATCAGATGATTTAATGAAATCTATAATAGAATCTCGTTATTTGCTTTTACAAGAAACAGTATTAGATAGTATTGATAAAGATAATAGTATTAATGTGAAAAGTAGCGATTTTTCTGAAATGAATTTATTTTCTAAAAATTCGAAGATTAGTTTGATAAAAAAATATGAAAGTGAAAAGTTTAAATTACCTCAAAATAAAATGAAGAGTTTTTCAGGTAGTTTGAAATTAAAGAATAATTTTCTTCGAACAAAGGGAACAAATTTAAGCAAATATATACATGAATTAAAGAAAGGAGAACAGAGTAAATATAATAGTCTTTTTTACAAAAAAAAAATATCGCCTTTTTCATCGAAACAAAAATTAGGAAATAATAGTCATAGAATAGTAATAATGCATGAAGAAATAAAATCATTAAGTAATGAACAGTTTATGAAAAGATTAGGAAATATTGAAAGTATGAAAAGTGAAACTGCTATGAAAAATGATATATTAAATGAAAAAGTTGATATTATTGCAATTGGCATTAACTGACAAGTGAGGTGCAACAATAAAAAATCCTTTTTACATTTACGGCTCAAATAGCAAACATTATGAGTCAGACAAATTTTGGATACGTAAGAGTGGCAGCGGCCGTGCCAATAGTACATGCCGCTAATTGTCAGGCAAATGCCGAAGAAATCTTTAAATTGATAACAGACGCCGAAAAGCAAAATGTGCAAATTATTTGCTTTCCCGAGCTTTCAATCACAGGTTATACGTGTGCCGATTTGTTTCATAATCAATCGCTTATTACCGAGGCAGAAAATGCTCTTGAGTGGTTGCTTGAGAAAACAAGAGATCTGAACATTGTTTCAATTGTCGGATTACCAGTGCGTTGTGGCAATTCGCTATTTAATGCTGCTGTTGTAATCAGAAATGGCGATTTTTTAGGTGTCAATGCCAAAACGTGGTTGCCAAACTACAACGAGTTTTACGAGCACCGTTGGTTTGCTTCGGCAGTTAGTGCGACACGTTCTGAAATAACACTTTGCGGTTACAGCAATGTGCCTTTTGGCAGAAATTTGATTTTTGATGGTGGCGAATTCTCGTTTGCAATCGAAATTTGCGAAGACCTATGGACACCAATCCCGCCCAGCTCAGTTGAGGCCTTGGCTGGCGCACATCTGATTTTCAACTTGTCGGCTTCCGACGAGGTGCTTGGCAAAAACCGATACTTGCGAAATCTGATTGAGCAGCAATCGGCACGCTGCATTGCAGGCTACATCTACGCTTCAAGTGGTTTTGGCGAGTCGGGTACCGACCTCTGCTTCTCGGGTAATGCCTACGTGGCTGAAAATGGGCAAATTGTAGCTGAAAGCGAACGCTTTATGATGAGTCAGCAATTGGTTATAACCGACGTCGATATTGAAAAGCTGATTGCCGACCGTCAGAAAAATTCAACATTTATGACAGGCGCGGGCGTTGTCCGTAGCGAGCTTTATCGTGTCATCAATTTCTATTTCCGAAAAAACAATACCGAACATTTATTGCGGAAAATTGATGCGCATCCTTTTGTGCCATCAGCAGATAGCGACAGAAAACAAAATTGTCAGGAGATTTTCAATATTCAAACAACATCACTTGCCCATAGGCTTCAACATATCGGCTGCAAGCAAGCGGTTATCGGCATTTCAGGCGGTTTGGATTCAACATTGGCACTACTTGTAACAGCCAAAACATTCGACAAACTTGGCATCAGCCGGCAAAACATCATTGGCATAACAATGCCCGGTTTTGGCACCACCAATCGCACTTATAACAACGCCATTGCAATGATGCGAGCGCTTGGCGCCGATGTCCGCGAGATTAGCATTAAAGCGGCTTGCGAACAACATTTTACCGATATCGGTCATGATATTAATCAACACGATGTTACATACGAAAACTCGCAGGCTCGTGAGCGTACGCAAATACTTATGGATGTGGCAAATAAAGAAAATGCCATAGTTATTGGTACTGGCGACCTGTCGGAGTTGGCGCTTGGCTGGTGCACCTATAACGGTGACCACATGTCGATGTATGCGGTAAATGCAGGTGTCCCGAAAACACTTGTGAAATATTTAGTACAGTATGTCGCTGATTTTGAGATTGATTCTGACGCTAAACCTTATCTTTACGATGTTATTGACACACCAATCAGTCCCGAACTTTTGCCAGCCGGCAGCGATGGAAATATTGCACAAAAAACCGAGGATTTGGTTGGACCGTATGAGTTGCACGACTTTTTTTTGTATCACTTTGTGCGAAACGGATTTGCGCCAAGCAAGATTTTCTATTTGGCGCAAAATGCCTTTGCCAATATTTACACCGATGAAGTTATTCGCAAATGGCTTAAAACCTTCATTCGTAGATTCTTCACGCAGCAGTTTAAGCGCTCATGTATGCCCGATGGTCCAAAAGTGGGCTCGGTTGCACTCTCGCCACGTGGCGACTGGCGTATGCCCAGCGATGCCGATTTTACAGAATGGATGAAAGAGTAAGGTAGAGTGGAGTGTTATGCGGTAAGATTTTATCTAATGCAAGGCCTCTAACTCATCATTCCACAGTTACCGATTTTGCTAAGTTTCGTGGTTGATCGACATTGCAGCCGCGCATAATGGCTATGTAGTAGCTAAGCAATTGCAAAGGAACAACGGTAATCATAGCACCGACGGCATTTTTAACCTCTGGCACCTCAATAACGTAATCTGCCATAGCGGCAATGGTGGCGTCGCCCTCCGTAACAATTGCGATTACAATACCTTTGCGTGCCTTTACTTCTTGTATGTTGTTGACAATCTTTTCGTAACCTTTATCTTTAGTAGCTATCACAATCACAGGCATCTTGTCATCAATCAATGCGATAGGGCCATGTTTCATCTCGGCTGCCGGATAACCTTCGGCATGTATGTACGAAATCTCTTTAAGTTTTAGCGCCCCTTCAAGCGCAACAGGGTAGTAGCAACCGCGTCCCAAATAAAGAGCGTTGTTGCTGTCTTTGTATTTTTCAGCAATTTCCTTAATGTGAGGTGTCGATTTCAATATTTTTTCAATCTTTTCAGGAATCGACATTAACTCGGTTATAAGTTCATGATAATCAACTGAATTGATGTTGTATTTTGCGCGGCCAATCATTAGTGCCATCATTGCTAAAACCGATACTTGCGCAGTAAACGCTTTTGTTGAAGCCACACCAATCTCAACACCAGCGTGAGTGTAAACGCCGGCGTGCGTTTCGCGTGCAATGCTTGAGCCAACAACGTTGCAGATGCCAACAACGCATGCGCCACATTTTTTGGCAAGCTGAATGGCGGCAAGTGTATCTGCCGTTTCGCCACTTTGCGATATGGCAATAACCACATCTTCTTGATTTATAATAGGATTGCGATACCTGAACTCACTGGCATATTCCACTTCAACCGGAATGCGCGCATACTCTTCAAAAAGATATTCGCCCATCAAACCAGCGTGCCACGAAGTTCCACACCCGACAATTATTATGCGGCGGGCGTTCATCAGCTTAGGCATAACATCAATAAGTCCGCCAAGCACAATTTTGTCAACATCAGTCGAAACGCGTCCACGCATTGTGTCAGTGATGCTGCGCGGTTGTTCGTAAATCTCTTTCAACATATAGTGGCTAAATCCACCTTTCTCAATATCGTCAAAATCAAAATCAGTTTTTTTAATCTCAGGCATTACAAACAAAATCATTTTTTTTATTTTAGGAAAGTCTCGTTTTAGCCATAACTCTTGATTCGTGAGTCCGAATTGACTTTCGTCAATTGCTGATTGCTCAGGGATTATAGGCCTTTCATATTCTACATTAATCTCAAATTTTCCATTT
>CALBPW010000259.1 GCA_937899145.1 uncultured Bacteroidota bacterium | reverse complement strand
TATTTTTATCGAAATTAATATTTATATCATCATATTTAAACATGTAAGTCACCTATCTAATTATATGTAATTAAAATTCCCCTATAACCTTTATTTTATTACAATAACTAGTATTTGAGAAGAGATATAGTACTTTTTTGACAAATAGTTTTACAATTTTACTTAAAATCTAAGATTTCTCCATTTAAATAACTTTTTATCTTTCTATCATCTGGCATAGCAATAACTCCATCTTCAATAATATCTGCTGCAAAATATACTAAATCATCATATATTTCCGTTTCCAGTAACAAACTATTCATTATCTCACTATCTAAAGAAGTTATCATTCCATCTCCATCCAAATCTCCCTTAATACATATATTTAAAGAATCATATTCTACTCCCTGAATAATCAATTTTATTACCATTCCTGTCCCCACATAATCGTTTTCATTTAATACTTTATCTTCATAAAACACTTTTTTTGCAACTGCAAATTTACACCCGAAAGGTGCGGATTTTGGGGTTTTGTTTTAATGCAATTTATTTGTTATCATTCTGCTCAATAATTTTTAAGGCGATTTGCATTTTTTCTTCCATTGGCAATTCCGCATCAATCCAATTGATTTTAAAGCCATTACGCTCCATACGACGAAACCACGTCATTTGGCGTTTAGCAAATTGACGAATGGCGATGTTTAGATGTTCAACCATATAATTGTAGCTGAATTCACCTTGAAGATATTGCGTAATAAACTTATATTCAAGCCCATAGTAAATCAAATCATCAGGTTGAATACCACTATCGAGCAAGGCTTGCACTTCGTCAATCATGCCATTTCGAAGACGCTGTTTTAGGCGATAGTATATTCGCTGACAAACAATTTCACGTTCGGCACGCAAACCTATTATTACAGAATCTATTTTAGGGAAGTCAGACATTAATTTTGCATTATTTTGCTGATATTCTGCAATTTCAATCGCACGAATTGTTCGCTGGCGTGTTTCAAAATCAGCATTGTTGTGCAATTTTTCAAGTGAGCGCAAGCGTTGCTCTAATTGAGCGTCGGTATAATCGGCCAATTCTGAACGAAGTCGCTCATTTACAGGCACAGCAGTCATTTTGTAGCCATCTAAAACCGATTCGATATACATTCCGCTACCACCGCAAAGAATAGTTCGGTTCGAACGCGAATTAATCTCAGCATAAACTTTCAAAAAATCTTGCTGATACTCAAAAACATTGTATTTATATCCCGGTTCGACAACATCAATTAAATGATACGGAATCGATTTGCCATTAATCTGATAATCATCCAAATCCTTACCGGTTCCCAAATCCATCCGGCGATAAACTTGACGCGAATCGGCACTAATAATTTCAGCATCAATAACATGCGCCAAACCGGCAGCTATAGCGGTTTTTCCTGTTGCTGTTGGTCCTAAAATGGTGATTAATGGCAATCTGTCTGACATAAAAAGGATATTACAAATGATTGCGAATTTAATTAATTTTGCAGCGTTTTTATTGCGATATGAATTATCAATTGATACTTAACATTATTAAAAACTTGATTTCGCAACCAAAAGTTGAAACCGTGCGCTTGGCAAGCGAAAATAAAAGCGTAAGTCAAGTTTTTAAAGAGATTATAATTCCATTTATAACTGCTATAATTCTTGCGCAATTTATTGGTAATGTGATATTTGGCCGTTATTACTTCAGTCAGATTCTAAATTTTCTAACCAAAGTTACCGCACCCATAATTTTAATACTTACAGCATCGGCACTATTGTACACCATTTTGTTGAACGAAATTTTACAATATTTTTCTTTACCTAACAAATTGGCTCGTACATTCTATATCATAACCTACGCATTCATTCCCGTAATGGCGGTTGAATTTGCAAGTGGGTTACTACCGAAGTTACGTCCGATGCTAACCTTGCTAAACATTTACTCCTACTACATTTTGTGGCTATTGCTAAAAGTCGAATATACCGATATAAGCAAACAAACTCACCGCAAAGTTGCCCTAACTGCCATTATATCGATGGCACTATTACATTGGGCAATTGTTGCTTGCATTAATTTTTTACTATGAAGCAGAATATTAACAATAATATAAAATTCAGCAATAAAAAAGCTCATTTTTTATACGAGATAATTGAGACCTTCAACGCTGGCATTCAGCTACTTGGCACCGAAATCAAATCTATACGGAATGGCAAAGCGAATATTAATGACTCGTATTGCTTTTTTGAAAAAGGCGAATTGTACATCAAAAATATGTATATCGCTGAATATGAATATGGCACACACTACAACCACACACCTCGCGGCGATAGAAAATTACTTTTAACCCGTCGGGAACTTAACCGGCTGGAGAAAAAAATTAAAGAAAAAGGGTTCACAATAGTTCCTATCACAATGTACATCAACGATAAAGGTTTAGCAAAAGTTAATATCGGATTGGCCCGTGGTAAAAAGCTATATGACAAGCGCGAAGATATTAAACAAAAAGATGCTAAACGCGAGTTAGATAGAATGAATAAAATCAGGTAAGGTGTTGGGTTTTAGAAAATTTGAATATCAACCTCCAAACAAGCGCACCATCTAAACTTTCTATCATTGCTCGAAGAAGAAGTCCTGCAACTCGTTAATATCAGCGGGAGTAAGATTCGAAGTCCCCTCAAATATTTGATCAATCGCTTGTTGAAGTTCTTCGTGAGAGATGTAGTTATCCATATTTTTATCTACGCTCTTGAATTTTTCAGGAATACCTTTTGGTTTATTTGAATCAGTTGCCGCCGATCCTTCTGATGTTTCTGAATAAACGCGTGTTTCATTATGTCCGACAGCGTCAGGATTATAAATAAGAGTGATTATCTGAGCATCGGTCATGCGAATACCACTTGAGCTAACTATTGAGCCGTAAGGTGTATCTTCCTCTTTATCAAGATAATCAGGCACACCATCTTTATCAGAGTCGATTGGGCAGCCATTGTTATTAACCTTCACTCCTTCCGGAGTTCCCGGACATTCATCGTTGAAGTCGTCAACACCATCGCCGTCTTCGTCTAAGTGGTCGGTAACAGTGAATTTAAGATTTTTGAAGTTTTCAACGGCAGCTATCTCCTCATCGCGCGAGAACAAGTCGAACGACAACGAAACGTAGGTATTGAGTACAATATCATTCTTCCAGCCTTTTCCGCCTTTCACATTATCAACATAATCGGTAAACGGGAAATGAGCAGCAGTACCAAATCGGCATGTTACACGGTCGGTAATGGTTATGTTCAAGCCTAAATCGATGGGGATAGCGATACTTGTTTTCGAATAATCGCCATAGCCATAAAGGTCGAGGCTGCGGAGGTCGGTCTCATAGTCGTAATCGCGCGTCATCAGGTCGCCATTTGAATTACGGATTGTACCGTCAGCCCAATAATTATACGCTTCGGTATTTTTTTTACCATCGGCATTTGCTCCAAACATATCGCCTTTTGACGCAAACTGAAAAAATTCGACACCTAACGATATATATGGGTGTATAGGGCGTTTGCGCTCAAGCAGATGGTTGAAATTGTAAACCACCGAAACGCCGCCTGTAAATATCTGCGAGCGGAAATTCGCGACACTTTTCATATCTTCAACATCAAGTTTTCCCATTTCGCGGTTCAACTTAATGCGATCGGCACTCAATTTGCCATCAGCCATGCAATCCGAAAAATCTATTTTAGTCTCATTTTCAGCATTATATACACTACCGCCAACTTTGCCAATTGTGCCATGAAATTCAATGTCGAAATATTTATTGATATTGCGGCTTAGCAAAAACCGATACGATGTTAGTCCGTTGATTGGCGATTTAAAATAATCGGCGACATCGCCATAAAACGAGAAATTACCTACACCAAAGCCGATAACCGGCTTGAACGCCGCGCTTGAGTGTTCTTCTTCTTCAGTAAGTAATATCGAAAGATAATCATCGTCAATTTCTTGTTGAGCGACAACCGACAAGCAAAAGGTAAAACTTAATATGACAACTGCCCAAAATTTCATCAACACCTTATTTAGTCATACCTATTTATACCATTTTTGATTTGCGATCATTAAAGCTTCTTGCACTGTTATTCGCATTCCGTTGTTGTAAGCCGACACAAAGGCATCGTGGATTGGCGTATTATTCCAGACATACACCCGATAATCACGCGCGTCTTTGTATTGTTCAAAGTTTCCGACGGTGTATTTATTCCAGCCATTGTGTATTTCAACCTGAACCTGATCGGTGATATTTAAACGCTTGAAATAATTTTTGGTTACAAGTTTGTGTCCTGCAGCAATCTGCACTCTAAAGGCTACGCCTTGTTCTGGCGATGGAACGTCTGACACGTCGGATATTGTAGTTGTATAATTATGCGGACGCCCCGAACCGCCTCCGGACGAGTTTGGACTTGAACCTTGATTTGTTTTTGAGCCAGAATTATAGTTTGCATCGGCATAATTATCATTCTGGTTTTCAGAACTATACGAAGGTTCTGAAGTATAAGGCGATTGTGTTGGTTGTGTTGAAGGTGTCGGAGTGTAAGTTGGTTCAGATGTATATGTTGGTTCGGGTTTTGTTGTTGTTGCCGCAATAGGTTCCGACGGTTCGAATGTTGGGGTTTCTTGTGCTATAACTTGTTCGCTATCAAACGTTTCAAGTTCAACATTACGTTCTGCAATATTGATAGTTTTTGTGCGGTCGCTTTCAGCATATGAGAATGTTCCGACAATTTTAAATTCTTCGTCCGGAATTTCACCTTCCGGCACCAATTTATATGATACAACAAATTGTGGCTCTTGTGGCATATTCATCCATAAGAACTTGATAATGTGATTTTTGTATGTGAAAATCGAGTTTTTCGATTTGATACTTTCAGCAGTGTAGCCAACTGGAATTTGCTCTTGAATTTTTCCAAAGTCTTTTAGGTCGCCCTTATTCACCATTATATTGACAATCACTTCGTTATTGTCGTTAAGGAATGGTTTTTGGCGAATGCAGTCAACATTTTTCAGATTGACATTTTGGAACGAGTAGGCCTGCTGACTATTAGCAGAAGCAATGGCATCGCCTTCAATATTAACTGTTTTGGATTCAACATTTGCCACTTGAACGGAGTTGTCAAGGATGTAAGAGAATGTTCCGTCGAATGTGTAAATGCCTGAAACTGTGGGGTCAACCTGAATGGCGTACGATACTACAATCTGACGATCGTAAGGGACTTTCATCCATTGGATTTTTACTTTTTGGTCAACAAAAGAGAACTCGCCATTGGCTGTTTGGCGCGCTACAGCTTTAAAACCATTGGGCAACTTCTGTTGAAAGCGTGCGAATCCCTCAACATCACCCTTATTTATAGTTACTTCAACCAAAAATTCGCTATCGCATTTGGCCGAATCGGGCATATTCAGCACAACTGAAACGGGATCTCCGATAAGTCCGAAGAACATTAGAAGGCTGATAATTCCTAAAATTAAATTCGATTTAAGCATAAAGTAAATCTTGCGTGAAGCAATAAATACAAATGATTGCTAAGGTATTTAAAAACCTTATACAATCAAACTTTCGAGCCTTTTTATAACATTTTTTTATTCACTATTTTTTGAAGATTATTAACATTTCCGTGTAAAACTCTGTAAATCACGTTGTTTAAACAACAGAAAAAGTGATAGTAAATGTTCGAATTACAGCTACTATCACTCTATTCTTTAGCTATTTATAACAAAATTTGACGCGTTTTTGTCAATATTTGAAGCTGCTTCCGCCCACAAATTCGCGTAAAATTGATGTTGGAGGTATCTCTTCGTCGGAAATTGGTTTTACGTAGCTTAAAAATTTCAGCAATCGTTTAGCCTCACGAAATGCCGAACAGTTTGGCGCAACTTCTTGCAAAATTGGTTCGGCATACCGTTTCAGAACTCCTGTTTCATAAACCATTGCGGTATTGAACATAATGTCGGCTTTTTCTTGATTCGGATAGATGTGTTTTTCTTCGCCCCGGCGCACACTTGGCCAGCGGTCGATGGTTTGCTGCGCGCTATATCCGCGATAGCGATAGTCGCGCACAATGCGACGTAGCAAGCGCGTATCGGTAGTTGGTATGCGGTTATGGTTGTCGAGCGAGATGGTTGTTAGCGCTGACGCGTAAACCATAAATTTCATTTTTTCGTCAATTTGTGGAGTAAGGTTTGGATTTAGCGCGTGGATACCCTCCGCAATAATGATGCTATTTGGTTTTAAAGCCATTTTTTCTCCGTCAAAATAGCGCTTGCCGTCTTTAAATGAAAATTTTGGCACATCGATGGTTTCTCCTGCAAGAAGACGATTTAAGTCATTGTTAAGATACGGTATATCAAGGGCTTCAAGGGCTTCAAAATCATAATCGCCATCTTCGTCGCGCGGTGTTTTTTCACGATCAACAAAATAGTTATCGAGTGAAAGTGTAACTGGCGAATAGCCTGCCACTTTAAGTTGTATTGCCAAACGGTTGGCTGTGGTTGTTTTACCAGACGACGATGGGCCTGAAAGTAGCACCAAGCGCGGCAACGGATTCCGACTGACAATCATATCGGCGATTTGCGCCAATTTTTTCTCTTGCAATGCTTCGGCCACCTTTATAATATCACCGATTTCCTTGTTTTCGATACTTTGGTTAATATTATACATATAGCTGACGTTCAGAATGTTACCCCAATGTTTAAACTCTTGCAAAACGTCGAACATTTTATCTTGCGGAATCATATCGGCCACTTTGTTTGGATTGTCGGCTTTAGGCTCGCGCAAAAGCATTCCGCCGTAAAATTTATCAATATTAAATAATTTCAGATAGCCAGTTGATGGCAAAAGGCAACCATAAAAGTAGTCAACCACATCGGCTAAATGATAGACCGATGAATACAAATGAGCACGGGTTTTTAGCAAGCGCGCCTTCTCGCAGTAGCCGCGTTCTTCAAAAAGTTTGACGGCATCGTCGGTTAAAATTCGCTGGCGGATATATGGCAAATCTTGGGCTATTGTTTCGCGCATCCGTTTGTCAATTTCAGATACCTGTTCTTTGGTCAATTCTGATACGCCTTCTATTTCACAATAATATCCACCAAAAACCGAATGTTCGATTTTAAGATTCTTACCCGGGAAAATATCGTTGACTGCCTTGTAAAGGACGAAACTGAGCGAGCGGTCGTACATACGTTGTCCTTCAGGATGCGAAAAGCCTATAAATTCAACCGTATATGGTTTAAACAAAGCATAATCAAGCTCTTTCAATTTATTGTTAACGTATGCCGCATATATATTGGGCTCAAGTCCCATATCTATCGCAACTTGCTGTAACGTAATACCTTGCGGATAATTTCGATGCTCGCCATTGTTGGCACAAATAATTTCAATCATAATCCTAATTTTTTCTCAAAACTAAAATTATGTTTTTTGGCGATAATCTCAAATAAAAATATTGATAAAGTTTAATTACGAACACTCCTAAGCCATAATCGCTTCAATAATTGGGATAATAATAGCGGTAAAAATTCCCATAAGTCCGATTGCCATACCTGCCACAGCCCCTTCAATGCGCCCCATTTGCATTGCGCGCCCCGTGCCGACGCCGTGTGCCGCCGAGCCCATTGCAAGGCCTTTTGCTACTCGACTTTTGATTTTCAGTTTATCGAGCAGCCATGGCCCGATGACACTGCCAAAAATACCGCATGTCGCTACCGAAACCGCTGTCAGAGCCAAAATTCCACCCGACCGTTCCGAAATCCCAAGTGCAATTGGCATAGTTACCGATTTTGGTTCCATTGCAACCATCAATTCAATTGGAGCGTTAAAAATGAAGCAGATAGCCATAACACTAAGGACACCAACCAAACTTCCAATAAAAACTGTAAGCAAAATTGGCAGCAGGTTCGATTTTATGACATTGAATTGCTTGTGCATATTGTACCCCAAAGCCACAACTGTTGGTCCGAGCAAAAAAGTAATTAAGTGGGTGTTTTGTTCATACGTCGGATAATCAATATTCAACAATAATAGCAAAGGGATAAGAATTACAACTGCTATCAAAATTGGACT
Source organism: uncultured Bacteroidota bacterium (assembly GCA_937899145.1). GTDB lineage: Bacteria > Bacteroidota > Bacteroidia > Bacteroidales > SZUA-534 > RUG13583. The sequence goes on along the minus strand of CALBPW010000259.1, from coordinate 1,314 downwards.
TGTAACAGGTTTATTCCAACGATTATTGGCAATTGTACCTATCCAATAGCTCAATACCGTAATGGCAAGTATAAATGGCTCGCTATTGATTATTTCCTTCATCGGTTTTATCCAATTTATCCATAGTTTTTCCAACCACAGCCAACACAAGCATTGTGCTGACAACAATTGCAAGCGTAATTGTAACTATATTATTTCCAAGTATTTTGTACGATGCCATAAGTCCGATGCTTGGTGGCAGAAACATAATTGTCATATTCTTTGTAAGAAAGTTGGCAACCGTTTCAACCGATTCGGGTTTAACAATTTTGGCTTGCAGCGATGCAAATAGCAAAACCATTCCAATAACGTTGCCCGGAACAAAGTGATTAATCAACATACTAATCCCCTCTCCCACAATTAGATAGAACAATATAATCAAGATTCCTTTCATCGGAATGTAGTTCGATTTCAATTTTGCTTTAATTCGTCGGCAAGAAAATGTGCAGTATAGCCAACGCCTTGTTTTACAATCTGTTCAGGTGTTCCTTCACAAACAATCTGTCCTCCCCCACTTCCGCCTTCCGGTCCCATATCGATAATATAATCAGCCGTCTTAATGACATCCAGATTATGCTCAATCACAACTACCGTATTCCCGCCTTCCGTCAGACGCTGCAGGATATTGATCAGCTTATGCACATCGGCAAAATGCAGCCCTGTTGTGGGCTCATCTAAGATGTAAATAGTTTTGCCAGTCGCGCGTTTTGATAATTCTTTTGATAATTTTATGCGTTGCGCTTCACCACCTGATAAGGTTGTGGCAGGTTGCCCTAAATGGATATAGCCTAAACCCACTTGTTGTAATAATTCTAATCTGGATTTGATAGATGGGATGTTGATGAAAAATTCATGCGCTTCATCTACCGTCATATCTAGCACATCTGCAATGGATTTGCCTTTGTATGTGACTTCTAAGGTTTCGCGGTTAAATCTTTTGCCATGACATTGTTCACATTCTACATAAACATCAGGTAAAAAGTTCATTACAATTCTCCTTTCGCATCCGGAAACATCTGATTCCGATCAGTCAGTTAACTCCCAGGAAAAGCACTCCTGATATACCATTTCAGTATACTACCCGGGGGAGGGTATTGCAAGCGGCGAAGGTTGAAAACGAGCACCCTCCCTTTAACTTTTTCTTTATGCTCTGCATGAGGGTTTGGATAATGCCGTTTCACGGATTTTCTCGTTTCAGCCGGGCACGACCGGCGTCCAGTATTCGTTATTGTAAAGATCGGTCAGCAGGTAGGTGACGCGGGTATCTTCTCCCAC
>CALBPW010000258.1 GCA_937899145.1 uncultured Bacteroidota bacterium | reverse complement strand
AGAGAAACAGATTTTCAAATTAAAAAAATTCCTAAAGAAAATAAAAAGAAGAAAAAAAAAGAAGATGAAATAAAAACTTATTCTTTAACTGATGCTTTAATATTGGATCAAAGTGAAGATAAGGATTTACAAATATTAGTAGCCTCAAAAGATTATCAAATGAGAATAAAACTTTACAATTCTGAAGATAAAATAAGGATAATTCATTATTTTGAGAAAATAATAAAAAATTATACTTTTCAAAATGTATTTAAAGATTATAATGAAAAGATGTCAAAATATAATGATAAAGAAAATGAAATAAGTCCTCAAGATTTTTTGATTGCAAGATTATTTTTATTTAAAAATATGATGAATGAATTAAATCAAAAAATTGATGAATTTAAAATTCATATAAAGCAAAAACCAAAAACAAAAACTGAAAATGAAATTTTGAGAATCCACAATAATATAATAACTATAAGAGAAGAAATGGAAAAACAATTTCAAGTTATTTTAACATATATGAATAATTATTTTGATATCACCGAAAAATTTAAAAAAGGTTCATTGAAAAGATTAAATACTCTTGCAAGTGCTATTAAAAAAGAAGAGAGCAAAGAAATAAAGGAAATTGATATAAGTTCTGATGAAGAACCAAATATTAAAGAATCGAATATTGAAAATAATAAAATAGGAGAAAATATTGAAAAATTAAAGGAAGAAAATAATGAAAATTTAAAAGGGAAAAATATAATAAATTCAAAGGAAACTAATATAGCAAATTTGAATGAAGGGAATAATATTATAGAAAACAATAATATGGACAATAAATTTTGTTTCAAATACAATTTTTTAAGTTATAATCAAAATGATTTTCAAAATAATTTATATAATTTTCCTAAAAGAATCAAATATAATAAAACTTTAAAATATCCAAAAAATATTGTTAAAGAAATGATATCTGCAGTCACACAAAATAAACCAGCTCCAGTCTATTTTAATGAACCTTTATCAATATGTCAAAAACAATGTGAAAAATTCTTTTATTTATATTTATTAAAAAAAGTATCTTTAGAAAATAAAAATAAATCTCTTCAATTGGCATATATTAGTGCTTTTATTATCGGTGAAATATTTTTAGGTTTAAATAGAAATTTGAAACCTTTTAATGCAATTATTGGTGAAACATTCGAATTTTTTGATAATAAAAATCAATTTAGATATTATTCTGAGCAGGTATGTCACCATCCTCAAATAACAGCATTTATTGGAGAAACTCCTGATTTTGCTTTATATGGAGACACAAAAAATTCAACTTCCTTTAAAATATTAAAAGGTGCAATGGAATTATCATTTAAAAATAAAATTCATTTGCATATAAAATCAACAAATGCCCATTTTACAGCCTCGTACTTACCGGGCCAGTCGCGACCCTCATGCGGAAACGATAGCAATGTAGCCTGATGCGGCTCCCATTCGGCTGGTATAATTCGTTCGGTTTTCATAAATGGTAAATCGGATAATTAGCGAATTGAAAGGTGAAAAGTTTAACTGTTTCTCTGTTTAGAAGGTTTAGTTTTTCAACACATTACTGATTTAAACATTTCATTTTCAATCAATAAAACGTTTTGTAATATCGGCATACGCATCAATTCGGCGGTCGCGCAAGAATGGCCAATTTTGGCGGACATCTTCCATCAACGCACGATCGACATCAGCCATAAGGATTTCCTCTTTATCGTGCGAGGCTTGAGCGATAATCTCGCCTTGCGGACCAGCGATAAACGATGATCCCCAAAATTCCAAACCTGCCTGTTCTGGCGCCGGGCGTTCAAATCCGACGCGATTAACCGTTGCCACATAAATGCCATTGGCCACAGCATGTCCGCGTTGAACGGTCATCCATGCCTCGTGTTGGCGTTTGCCGTATTGCGCTTTTTCGGCCGGATGCCAACCAATCGCCGTTGGATAAAACAGCGCCTCAGCCCCTTGTAAAGCCGTCAGCCGTGCGCCCTCAGGATACCATTGGTCCCAACAAATAAGCGTTCCTATTTTGCCAAATCGAGTATCAAAGGCTTTAAAACCGATGTCGCCCGGGGTAAAATAAAATTTCTCATAAAAGGCGGGGTCGTCAGGAATGTGCATTTTCCGATAAAGCCCAGCCTGCGAGCCATCAGCATCAAAAATAAATGCACTATTATGATAAACTCCTGCGGCTCGGCGCTCAAAAAATGGAATTATCAACGCAACTCCAAGTTTTGCGGCTAACGCGCTGAATGTCTGACAGGTATCACCATTAAGCGGCTCTGCATATTTGAAATTATCGACATCTTCTTTCTGACAAAAATAATGCGCACTATAAAGCTCAGGCAAGCAGATAACTTGTGCCCCCTTGACGGCGGCTTGACTTATCCAATCGGCGCATTTTGCACGGTTGTTGGCAGGCGTGTCGTTAAGAGCCAACTGCAACAATGCAATAGTGAATTTGTTTTGCATAACTATTTTTTTCTGCAAAAATAGGTTTTTGATATTGAATTTAAGTCATAAAGGTAACACATTGAAAAAAATGCGAATTCAACTTACAAATGCAACTTTTTCATTGCAGTAAAGATAGAAAATTTC